>SLEY01000107.1 GCA_007124535.1 Planctomycetaceae bacterium | reverse complement strand
TTGGCGCTGTCGCTCGCCAGGCGGCTGTTCTTGCGAGTCCGGTATATCACGTTGGTCAACTTGTTGGGAGCGGCCCATCCGTTCCTGTCGCGAGGAGAAAGGTATGACCCCTTGGCCGCCCAAGCCGAAGCCGTGCCGTTGCCCGAGTACCTGACCAGTACGGATCCCGCCTTCGCCATGGCCGAGCGTGTCGTTGGCTGGCTGCAGGACGAGACGGGCTATGCGGCACGTGTCGCTCGTCTGGATGAACTGAAAGCATGCTATGCCCGTACGGGCGCTTCGGGCACGGCGGCCGACTATGTGGTGCGAGCGCTGCAAACTCCGGCGTCCCTCTCCGCCCGGGGAGAGCAAGAGGGGGCGCATCCCGGTAACGCCGTTCCCTCGCGCCCCGGTTCCCCCGAATCCCTCCCCGATCATCCTCCAAAGAACCCGTCTCGAGCATGAAGAAGAACCCTCCGATCGCCGGGGTCGCCGGTTGGACTGCCGCCACGATCTTCCTGGGCGCTTTCCTGCTGTTTCAGGTCCAACCGATCATCAGCAAGACGATCCTTTATTGGTTCGGGGGCAGCCCGGCCGTCTGGACCACCAGTCTGCTGTTCTTCCAAGTTGTCCTGCTGGGCGGATATGCCTTCGCCGACGGATTGGTTCGGTTGCCCCAGCCGCGGCAGCAGGCATTGATTCATTTGGGTTTCGTCTTGTTGGCGTGTCTTACCTTGCCGATCACCCCGGGGCCCTGGTGGCGACCGCCGGACAGCGCGGCGCCCACTTGGCGGATTCTGATGCTGTTATCCGCCAAAGTCGGTTTGCCCTATTTCCTGTTGGCCGCGATTTCACCGGCAGTGCAGTCCTGGTTTGCCCGCGTCTATCCGGACCGATCCCCTTACCGTTTGTATGCCCTCTCGAATATCGGGTCGCTGGGAGCCTTGTTAAGCTACCCCTTTCTGGTCGAGCCCTTGATGACCACTCAGTCGCAGGGGAATTTGTGGTCGATCCTGTTTCTTCTATTTGCCCTATGCTGCGGGCAGTTGACGTACCGTTTGTGGAAAGCGGGTCCGCTGCCGGAACTGCCCGAGGTGGGGACCGCGGTTGGAGACGCGTCCGCGCGTGGCCGCAAAGCGGACAAAACGACCGCGGGGGAAACGGGGATCCCCTGGCGTTCACGCTGGACATGGTTCGCTTGGCCGGCCTTGGCGTGCATCCTGCTGATGGCGGTGACGAATCATCTCTGCCAGGATCTGGCCGTCGTTCCTTTTCTGTGGGTGGCGCCGCTCAGTTTGTACCTATTGACGTTTATCATCTGTTTTGATCGCGCCGTGTGGTACCATCGCCGTGGTTTCGCTTGGGCCGCGGCGCTGATGGTGCTGGGGGTCAGCTACCTGCCGTTGGCCGCCGAGATGGAGCAGTTTTACCTGGAGTGGGGGCTGGGGGTTCGCTGGGCGCACTTCGCCCGGCATATTGCGGTCGAAACGGGGATGTACTTGGCGGCCCTGTTCCTGATTTGTATGGTGTGTCATGGCGAGTTGGTGAGCGGCAAGCCGCCGGCGCGCCATCTGACGGCCTTTTATCTGAGCGTGGCAGCCGGCGGGGCGCTGGGCGGGGCACTGGTAGCGCTGCTCTGCCCCCTGATCTTCTCGTCCTACGTCGAATTGAATCTGGCCATGAGCCTCAGCTTCTTCATCGCCCTGGCGATCCTGCTGGACGAAGTCGGCTGGCGATGGTTTGCTCAAACCACCCGTTTGTTGCGCAGTTCGGCTCTGCTGACCGGCCTGCTGGCTTCGGCGATCGTGCTCTTGGGGCAATTTGATCGGTGGGATCGCGAGCGGGGCATCGAGCGAGGACGCAACTTCTATGGCGTGGTGTCGATTCGCGAACGCTTCGCGGGACCCGACGACGACCCGGAACATCATGGATTGGCCATGTTTCACGGCAACACCGTGCATGGATACCAATTGCTTCGGGAGGACTTGAGGCAGACTCCGACAACCTATTATGGGGAAACCAGTGGTGTTGGCTTGACGCTCTTGCACCTCCGCCCGGACGCCCCGCTACGCGTGGGGGCCGTTGGTCTGGGTGTCGGTACCGTGGCCGCCTACGGCCGCCCGGGGGATACGTACCGCTTCTACGAGATCAACCCGCTGGTGATCGACCTGTGCGATCGGCACTTCACGTTCCTCCAGGATTCGGAAGCGACCATTGAAGAAACCGTGTTGGGGGATGCGCGTCTGTCTCTCGAGACGGAAGTACCGCAGGAATTTGATGTCTTGGTGCTGGATGCGTTCAGCGGCGATACGATCCCCGTGCACTTATTGACGCGCGAAGCGATGCGGATCTATCAGCGCCACTTGGCCCCGGACGGCGTGATCGCCTTTCACGTCAGCAACCGATATGTCAATCTGATCCCCGTAGCTCTGGAGTTGGCCCGGGACGCCGGTCTGCAATCGACTTTGATCCGTCAGGTAGAATCGGAAGGCTTGCGAACGACCCCATCGGACTGGGTGCTCATGACTAATAATCGGCATTTTCTCGAGCACCGCGCGATTCGCGAGGCGTCCCTTCACGTCGATCGCTGGCCGGATTTCCCGGTTTGGACCGACCAGTACAACAATCTTCTCCGGATCCTGCACCCTCCGGTAATCCGGGAATAAACCATCCTTTTGGCTCGGAATCGGTCCATATGACGTCCGGGTTCTTGCAAGTCCTGTTGTATGGGTGTGTCGCATTCAGCATCGCGTGGGTGGTATGGCAACTTGTGGTTTGCCGTTGCGGTTTACCTGGGAATGACCGAAACGGGCACGGGGGCGCTGACGTCGGGGAACTCGAATACCATTCGCAGGCGTCCTGCGCGGATTTCTGGCAAGTCCCTTTGCGTGTGCTCCGCATGGGCGCGACGGCGCCCGGAATGTGGTCGGGCCGGGTCGAGGGAGTGGCAGTCCGGATGTTTGACACCTTGCTCCGGGAATCGTCTGGGCGGCAGGGGGGCCGGCGTCAGCGGGTGGTGTTGGTGGAAATCCCCAAAGCTTCTTGGCCGATTTTCGAGATCCATCCCCGGGGTCCCGCCCTTTGGTTGTGGTTGTTGCTGGGGTGTCCCGGTCTACGCTTTCGCTACAGGGCCGGCCACGCATCCCGAGATCGGCGGAAGATCGTGCAGCGTTTCAATCGGCGGTATTTCATCATCATCGGTCTGACGCGGCGGATCGCGGAATTGGCCGGATTCGATGCCGGGATTCCGCTGGGCCCCTCGCTGCCGGACGAAGCAGAAATTCGCAATCATTTCTGCCTGCACACGTTACAGCAGTTCTCGGTTTCCCCAGGTTGGCATGTCGAATGCTGCGGTACGCACATCGCTTTCTGGCGCAGCGGTTCGCGGGGCTCGTCGCGAGAGCCGACACAGGTCTTGCGGCAAGCCCTGGCCCTGTATCGCAGCCTGGACACCCCGTTCAGGGATACTGACGACCCGCATCTTGAGGTGGAAATCAATGATTTGGACCATGCTCAGCTTCATGGCCGTCTCCTGGGTCTGATCGCAGGAGCGTTGCTCGCCATGGGGTTGCTGATGCTGGTCAGCCTGCCGGTTTTCCGGATGGTCCCTCCGGAGGCCCTACCCTGGGTCATTTGCGTGTGGCCGTTGCTGTCTCTGGGGTTTCTGGCCGCTGGAGCCTACCTCGGAGCCCGCTGGGCTGCCCTACGCGACCACCGTTGCTAACCCCTGGTAGAACCACCCTAACGGGTATCCATTAAATGGTCTTATTCAGGGGAAGGGTGATCCGCACGGTACAGCCGTACCCGGGCGTGCTTTGGATCAGCACCATGCCATCCAGCAGCCGAACTCGCTGCCGCAAGCTGGTCAAGCCGAAGCGTTTTCGATCGATCTGATCAGGATCGAAGCCCACGCCCCAGTCGCGAACCGTCAACCGGATGGCTCGCTCGGTCTGGACCAGTTCCACCTCGGCACGTTCGGATCGGCTGTGTCGCCAGACATTGTTCAAGCACTCCTGGACCATGCGGTAGATCGCATTTTCTGCCCCGGGAGACAACCTCTTGCTCGGCAGTCGATGCCGAAACCGGATGGCGATGCCTTTTTGATCCGCCAAGCGGGCGACCAACTGTTGGAGGGCGGGCACCAGGCCTTGCTCCAAGTCGGGAGCACGAACGCCGTCAATCAAACGGCGCCCTTCCCGGATCCCCGCCCGCAGCAACTGCTGGACCTCCTGCAGCTGTGCGGGAGAGAGCGGCTTGCCTTTCTCCAGAGCCCGCCGGGCTGCCTCCAGGTGCATCACCGCCCCCGTCATGTCCTGGATCACGCCGTCATGCAACTCGCAAGCGATCAGTTCGCGTTCCTGATCGCTAAATTTCAGCAGTTCCCGCAGAGCCACCCGCTCCTTCTGGTGCGCCAGCGCCTCGGCTTTCTCTGCTGTGACATCCAGCAGCAGCGTCAACAGGCATTCTTTGCCCTGACAGATCGCCCGCTGCTGCCAGACCCGAATCCACATCGTCGCCCCGTGGCGATACCGGCTCTGGACTTCGAGACCGCGTACGACGCCGCTGGCCGCCGCTTTCTTCAGTCGCTTGCGATCATCCAAGCGCGGAAACAGGCAGGCAGCCTCCCGGCCCACCAACCTGCGCCGCTTGTATCCAAAAACCTCTTCCACCGCCGGAT
>SLEY01000076.1 GCA_007124535.1 Planctomycetaceae bacterium | reverse complement strand
TGGGTGGCCCGCGTGTGCCGCGAGGGGCCAGAGGTTCTGAACAGTGTCGAAAGGAACGGGCGCAAGGGGCTGCGCAGCTACTCGGTTTCGGGCCGGGTAGCGCAGCCGGATGTTTACCTTCTGCCCGCCGGGTCCACCATCCGCGACGTGATCGCTGCGGCCGGCGGCATGGCGGAGGGGCATGTGTTCAAGGCGTATCAGCCGGGCGGCCCGTCCTCGGGGCTGCTGCCCGCGTCGATGGACGACATCGCGCTGGATTTCGACACGCTGCAACCGCATGGCTCTTTCATCGGGTCGGCCGCCGTGGTGGTCCTGTCGGACAGGGACTCGGCTCGCGACACGGCGCTGAACATGTTGCGCTTCTTCGAGCATGAAAGCTGCGGCCAGTGCACCCCCTGCCGCTCGGGTTGCGAAAAGGCTGTGAAGCTGATGCAGGCCGATCGCTGGGATCAGCCGCTGCTGGAAGAGCTGTGCCAGGTGATGGCCGATGCCTCGATCTGCGGGTTGGGGCAGGCCGCCCCGACCCCGATCCGGCTGGTGATGCAGCATTTCCCCGAGGAGGTGTGATGATGCCGCCGGCCCTTTCCCCGTCCGCTCGGGCCATTGGCCCGGGCAGCGCCCGACCCGCCGCTCCGGGACGGGCGCTGCCCTTTGTCTCGCTTCGTTCCAGCACATCCGCGACACGAAGTCCCGGCAATGACCGATCCGATCACCTTTACCCTCGACGGCCGGACCGTCACCGCCGACCCCGGCCAGACCATCTGGGTGGTCGCCCACGGGCGCGGGCTCGTCATTCCGCATTTGTGCCACAAGCCCGCTCCCGGCTACCGGCCCGATGGCAACTGCCGCGCCTGCATGGTCGAGGGCGAGCACACTCTTGCCGCTTCCTGCATCCGCAAGCCGGCCGAGGGAATGGTGGTGCACAGCGCCAGCGCCCGCGCGCAAGATGGTGATGGAACTGCTGCTCGCCGACCAGCCTGAGCGCGCGGCGGCGCATGACCGCTCGTCACACCTTTGGGATATGGCCGAGACGCTGGGCGTCGTCGAAAGCCGCTTCCCCACCATGGAGGCCGGGCGCATCCCGCTGCTGGACGATTCCCATGTGGCGATGCTGAGGTCGAACCACCGTCTGCCCAGCTCGCTGTGCTCGTGCAGCACCAGCCCGCAGACGGCCATGACCATGGCGCCCTCGTAGGGATGGCTGCTGACCATCCCGGCGAGCCCGCCGGTGCCCCGCGCCGGCGCCGGTGTGGCGCTCTTGGCCGTTTCGGTGCGGTACCAGCCGCTGAGGTGCAACGTCCGCGCGTCGCCCATCTCGACAGACTGTGTCCAGGCGGCGCGGTCGGTCGATGCCGGCGAAAAGGCGCCCGCCGCGGCGGCTCCGCCGGGACCGCCGGCGGGTTCGTCGAGGAGTTGCCCGTCGGTCCCGAAAAGGCTGCTTCCCCAACCGGCGGGCCGGTCGCTCTCCGCAGAGGAGAAGTCGCCGTTGGTCAGCAGGTTGGGACCATCGGGCGAGGTGCTCACGCGCATGGCGGCCCACCAGGTGCTCCCCGCGACGTAGTAGTTTGATCATCACCTCCCGCTGTTCCTCCGTCAGGTCCTGGTAGAGCGTCGAATGGCTGCAAGCGACAAAAAAAGAAGGATCGCCTGGCCCGTGCCGCATTCCAGTTGCGGACCTGCGAATCATAAACGAGTTTCTGGATAAGGTTTCCGAGGATTACCGGTCGGAGGAACAACTTGATGACAGTCTGATCAGTGGGATCGCCTCGGCTTGAACGAGAGGGACCCCAGAATGAAGAGGGCAATGCACGAGCCCGCTACCCCGACTATCAGGGAGCATTGTAGTCTCAGGCATCTTGTATTGGTCCGGCCCCCAACAACGAGGAGAAAATCCGCGGGGGGTGGACATCGGCCGCAAGTCGCTTGTGCACAAGGGCTTGCGTCTATTGGTAGGCCGTCAACCGGTGCGTTCTGCCGCTGTTCCCTCCTTCGCGAACACCCACGGGTTCCAATTGACATGGTACCAACTGCGGAATCCGGGGAACAGTCCCCTTGTTATCTCCATTTGAAATGGTACCATCCCACCCGTGAAAAAACAATCGTCGTGTCGGATGACTAGACAGAAGGCAACTTGGTCGTTCCGGGGGGTTCGTTGACGAGTAGGCCGGCGTGGTCGAATGCCTTTGGGGGTTCTGCCATGTCGGTTTTTTTTCGTTCTCGGCCGCGATGAACCCGATCGTTGCCGAGATCTTTGACCGCCTGCGACCGAACCGGCTGTTCGACATCGTGTCCAGCGGGCAACACAACGCGATGGGTCGTTGGCGCAGCAATCGAGGAAAGCGTTCCCGACATGGTACAGCCGCTGTTTGCCGCGTTGGATCCGATGCTGACGTTCTGGCCGTATTTCGCGACGTTGCTGAACGTGCTGTGTTGCGTGTTGGCCACCGGGCACGCGGTGCTGACCAAACGCGACACGCGCGCGACGATCGGTTGGGTGGGAGTAATCTGGCTGGCTCCGATTCTCGGCGTGCTGGTGTACATCTGGCTGGGCATCAACCGGATCGAGCGTCGTGCCCGGTCGCTCCGGGCGGAGCGTCCTCGGCTGGATCCGTCCCCAGGACTTGGCGGCGTTTCCGCGGAGGTTTCCGATCAAGCCGGCACGCTCACGGGGATGCTCCTGGAGCCCCTGACCAAACTGGTGCGCGACGTGACCCGGCAGCCGCTGCTGGCGGGCAACCGCGTGACGCCGCTGGTCGACGGCGACCAGGCTTATCCCGCCATGCTGCAGGCGATCAACGAAGCCGTTCGGTCCGTGACACTGACCACGTACATCTTTGCACACGACGACACGGGCCAACAGTTTCTGGATGCGCTGCAACGTGCGGTGGCTCGCGGGGTCGACGTGCGCGTGCTGATCGACGACGTCGGAGGGCGCTATCATGGGCCGCCGATGCCGCGCGGGCTCCGACGGGCTGGAATTCCCTTCGCCTCGTTCCTGCCCACGCGGATCCCTTGGCGCTTCCAGTATTCGAATCTCAGAAGCCACCGCAAGATCCTGGTGACCGACGGCAGCCTCGGTTTCACCGGCGGCATGAACATCCATGCGGGCAACTGCCGGGAGCGTCATCCTCGCCGTCCCGTCCAGGATCTGCACTTTCGACTCACCGGCCCCGTGGTATCCCAACTCCAGGCCGTATTCGCCGACGACTGGGCCTTCTGCACGGGGGAACTCTTGCAGGGTCACCCCTGGTTCCCGGCCGTCGAGCCGGAGGGCCGGGTTCTGGCACGCGGCATCCCCAACGGACCGGATGACGATTTCGAAACCCTGCGTCTGACGCTGCTGGGCGCGCTCGCCTGCGCACGCGCTTCGCTGTTGGTCGTCACGCCCTATTTCCTGCCCGACGCGTCGTTGATTGCCTCGCTGAACGTGGCCGCCATGCGAGGTGTCCAGGTCGATATCGTCTTGCCCGCGGAGAGCGACTTGACTTTGGTGCAATGGGCCTCGACAGCACTCCTCTGGCAGGTGCTGGAACGCGGCTGCCGCGTCTGGCTTTCGCCCCCGCCGTTCGATCATACCAAGCTGATGCTGGTCGACGAATTCTGGACGCTTCTGGGTTCGGCCAACTGGGACCCCCGCAGCCTGCGGCTCAATTTCGAGTTCAACGTGGAGTGCTACGACCGCGAACTGGCAACCTGGCTGACGGATTGGGTCCATCGCAAGATCCGGCAGTCGCGGTCGCTCAGCTTGGCGGATGTGGACGGACGAAGCCTGCCCATCCGGCTCCGCGACGGACTCGCACGCCTGCTCTCGCCTTATCTCTGACGTGTGCTGGGGACGGGGGCCACGTCGGTTTTTTCGTATTGGCCGAACAGCCGCCCGAGCGGATCGGTTCTAATCCGCTTTCATAGCACATTCGGTCGAACCGCCACGGGCGGAAACTCAATCAATTTGCGATTGCTGGGCACAACCGAAAGAATCGCTAAAGTCGGCGATCCCCCTCCGTCCGCTGCGAAAAATGCAATCCGGACGTCTGGCCCACCGCTGAAAAACCCGCGGACTTGAATCGCCACCAGACTGTGCTTAACATATTTCCCCGAAACAACTTACGTATATCGCACTCCGCTCGGAACCGAAGAACTGGCATTGCATTTCCCGTGGGACTGCGTAGAATATGGTTATCAGGACGAGTTGCGGCGCTATCGAGTGCCTTTCGAAAACCTGTCGGATGACTAGATAAAGGGCAACCCGGTACCCCGGGGGGCTGGTTTGACGAGTAGGCCGACGTGGGGGAACACCTTTGGGTGGTCCCCCACGTCGGCTTTTTTTGTTCTTGTCGACCGTTGTGGACGAGGACGATCGATTACACGTCCCCTGGGGATCGCGGGATACCTCAGAGGTGTCACAAAGGAGTGATTGGCCGAACTGATGAAGCTCTGTTTTTCCATCGAACTGCGAGGGAAGTCATGTTAAAGGGCACTGTGGACAAATTGAAGATCGTCGGCATTGCCGTGGTCGTTCTGATCGTGGTGATCGTCGTCTTGCAGAACACGCAAGCCGTCGAAACCAAGCTGTTGTTTCTTTCGGTGACGATGCCGAACGCGGCCCTCTTGTTCGGGACGTTGGTCATCGGTTTTGCGATCGGCGTACTGACCGCCGG
>SLEY01000489.1 GCA_007124535.1 Planctomycetaceae bacterium | reverse complement strand
GCGAAGAACACGGTCAGAGCCATCTGAAACCCGATCGTGGGGGTGAAGGTGACGAACATGCCGATCGCGATGCCCAGTGCCAAGCGATGGGGCGGATCGTCGGCGTGCAGCACATGGTGAAACAGGAACCGCAAGGCGCACCGCCGGAACAGACGGAGCCTGGCGCGGAAACGTGGTGTCATCGCTTTGTTCCGGTTTCAGGCCCCGGTCTCCAATGCGTCCATGCCTTTGGTTTCGCCACGTACGAGGTCCTCGAACGTCTGGCGTGCGCGGATCAGAAACGGTTGGCCCTGGTGGATCAGGACTTCCGCCGCCAGCGGCTGAGAATTGTAGTTCGAAGCCATCACTTGCCCGTAGGCCCCGGCCACCTCGATCACCAGGAACTCGCCGACTTGAGCCTCGGGCAATCGCTGCCGCCTGACGAAACCGCCCTCGGACTGGGTAAAGATGTCACCCGACTCGCATAGGGGGCCACCGACCACGACCTCCTGATCCGGTCGCGGGCGATCGTCATCGTCAACCGCAAGGGCCATCGGATGGTAGGCGCCATAAAGAATTGGTCGAGCCAGGTTGTGGAACCCGGCATCGACCAAGTAGAACCGATTGTCTCCCATCGATTTGATCCCCCGGATCTCGGTGATCAGGTAACCGCTCTCCGCCACCAGGTAGCGGCCTGGCTCGATTTCCAGCGAAACCGGATGCGCGAACCGCTGTTCCAGGCGCTGGCGAGTCGCGTTCCACAACCGGTAATAGCGGTCCAAATCGACGTAGTCCTGCTGGTCATCATACGGGACGGGCAGACCGCCGCCGGCGCTGATCGAGTGGATCGAAGGCCCGACACGACGTGCGGCCCGCTCCATCGCGTCGCAGACTTGGGCCAAGTGGTCCAGATCGGTACCCGAACCGATATGCATATGGAGCCCGCTGACTTTCAAGTCGAAACGGCGGGCCCGTTGCAGCGCTTCGCTCAACTGTTCGTGCCAGATGCCATGCTTGGACTGTTCGCCCCCGGTGTTGGTCTTCTGGCTGTGGCCATGCCCGAAACCCGGGTTGATCCGCAGGGTGATGGAACTTCCCGGCGACACCGCGCCCCACTGGTCAATCATATCGGGCGAACCGCAATTGACATGAATCTCCTGTTCCCAGGCGACGATCCGTGCCTGGCGATCGAAAATATCGGCGGTAAACACGATGGGGGGCGGCGTTCCCTCGGCTTGGTAACCGGCGGCCAAGGCCCGGCGGATTTCCCCGGCACTGACCGCATCGACCAAAACGCCCTGGCGGCGCATCAGGTCGAGGATCGTCAAGTTCGAATTGGCTTTCTGCGCGTACCGCACGACATCAAAGGCGCGCAGGTCGTCGATCCGCTCCAGAATGCGAGCTGCATCGTAGACATACAGGGGGGTCGCAAATCGTTCGACGAGTTCGGAGATGGGGATCCCCGCGATCCGGGTGCGAGTGGTCGAAAAACGAGGCGTCTGCGGCATGATGGATCCTTCAAACCAACCGAGGCGTTGCCGGCAACGCCTCGCATGTGAGAGGCGGAGCGGCACTCGGAACCGGTTTCCCGCTGGGCAGCCTGGATCCCGATTCCGCTGGACACTCCGTCCGCGTCATTATAGCCGAGATGACGCGGGAACCCCACACCCTGCATTCTCACGCCGTCGACATGGTCCGATCCCGCTTTTTCCGGTCGAAGCGCGCGGTTGGACCGGAGGAGTGCCCTCTGGGGGGATTCCGGCGCGGGGTTGGCTTGAAGTTATTCGTCCGGAGAACAACGCCGCCGAAACCCGCACTCCGTAGGTTGGGCATTCGTACCCAACCCACGGATCGGTTTCATGCGGGTCGTTCAAGCTGGTTCCGTTTCCAAAAACGTGGTTACGGAACGTCAACGGGGATTTGCGGTACTACGGGATCAGATCCTGGACCAGCGGCGCCGCCAGGCGGACCCCCTGGCCGACCGCCGCGCCGACCGCTTGTTCCACGCTCAGCTGCAGGGCAACGCCTCGTTCGATCGGCAGGACGGCCACGCCGATACGATCGCCGCCCGGGGCTTGCTGCACCGCATTCAGCACATCGCGGAGGATCGGGTTGTCGTCCACCGACACGGCGAATTCCAGAATCGACTCGAGCGCCAAGAACGCCTGCATCGGCGGCACCCGCTGTTCGGTCGAACCGTCCACCACCGCTTTCAGCATCTCGGCGGCATCTTGGCCGAACGCCAGATACACGCTGGTGGCACCCGTGCCAATCACCACATCCATGGGATCACCCAGCAACTCGCGAGCCTGGGCGTCGGCATCGCGGAGCGGGATGGCCGTGGTATGCAGGGTCACGCCGCGATAGACTTCCGCGTTGAAATGCACGCCGGGCGTGCGGGGCTCCAGCCGCTGGGCCAGAGCGTGCAGCCGCTGGACGATCCCCGCCAGTTGCTCCCCATCGCTGACGTAGCCGCCAGCCACGGCGGCGATCGAGTTCGGTTTCAGGAACAAGCAGGCTCCCGCGTCGGTCTTGGCCGCCCGAATGGTCGCCTCGCCCAACTCAGTCAGCTCTTGCATGATCCGAGTGGCCTCCGCCCGCTGCTGATCACTCAGATTGGGATCGTCCTGGATCCCCTGCAGGACTTGGTCACGAACCATCGCACCGATCGCCAGGGACTGCTGGACATCGGCTTCCAAGGCCGGGGCGGTCATCAGGATGGCAGCTGCGGCATCCGGATGGAGGAAACCGCCGAAATCGGTGGGCGTGCCATCTTCGATCCGAGCCAACTCGCGAGCCACGGTGGAACCTTCGAGCGCTTGCAGAGCCACTTCGATCTGCATGCTCTGCTCGTGGGCCGCGATCCGCCAGCCGATCGTCAGTTGTTCCGCGTCCTCCATCAGGGTGGTCATCGTGTCGATCTGACTCTGGTAGGCCAGCCGGCCCAATTCCGCCTGCAGATCGTCGGTCACTTGGTCCCGTAGGGCTTCTTCAAAGCCCAGTTGCAACTGCTGGACCGCCATCTCGCGAAGCTCGGCCGGTACCGCGGTCAGGTGGACCCGCGCGGCCAGTGTGTACTGTTCGGGCAGATCGCCCAGCAGGGCGGCCGGATCGGCGGGCAAGTCCATCAACAAAGCTTTCCGATCCGCAAAGAAGGCCCAGCCGTTCTGCTCGCGGACAAACACGGACTGCGGTTGATCCGCTGCCAATTCCTGGACACCATCGCCAACATCCCGTGGGGTACCCAGTTGGTCCTGCAGGGTCCGCAGCAACATCTGCAGGTCGCGGACCGGCAGGAAGCCCACCGCCTCCATCTGGTCGGCATTGCGAAGTGTGGCCCACATACCGGCCGGCTGATCCCGCTCGAGAGCAGCCGTATAGGGGGCCGCCATCAGGACGAACAAACGGCCAATATCGCCCGCACCGGTCGCTTCCATCAAATCGCCCATGTCGCCCAGCAGGCGATCGGTGCTGGAAACCGAAACCACGACCAACGGTTCTGGGGCCGAGGCGTCGGCTGCCGACACCCGTTCGGCTAGAGGAAGGCTCACCACACAGAGGGCAATGACCCAACTCAATCCGCGTTTCAATCGATTCACCACGATCCGCTCCTTCTCAATTTGTACTTGCAAGAAAAACAAAACCAGCGAGCGTACCTCGAACGGGACGCCCGGGGACCAAGCACGGCCCTTTGGCTATACCCGCTCGGCGGTCCCGGAGTTTAGCGAAGACCGAAAATCGTCCGATGCGGACAAAAGGGGCAGGAAGGAAGGCGGGGGAAAATGGGGGGGACTGAGCCACCGGCTAACGGTCGCGATAGATGATCCGACCCTTGGTCAAATCGTAAGGCGATAATTCCACACGAACCTTGTCGCCCGGAACGATACGAATGAAATTCTTGCGGATCTTGCCCGCCACATGCGCCAACACCTCGTTTCCCGTGTCCAACTGGACCCGGAAACGTGTGTTGGCCAATGCCTGAGTCACCGTGCCCTCGACCTCGAAGGCCTCTTCTTTTCGTGCCATGTTCTCCTACTTTCCAATCGAGTCACCAGCAGCCGGAATACCAAGCCGAATCCGAACGAAGTCCCCTATCATAGCATGCCCCGTCCTCGTGCCGCAATGGAAACCGTTCCGAGACCCCTTTTCGAGAATCCGACCACGGCTCCCGGAAGAATCTCGATAGAAGAGGGGGCATTCGCACCGGTGGTTGCCGGGCCAGCAGCGCGGGCTAGTTCGCTCGAGTCGCTTGGAGAACGGCGATCAGGCCCCAGGAAGCGTCGGACTTCGACTGCACTTGGAGCCCGCCCAGCAGCACCGGTTGACCGCATTGCAACTCGATCCGGGTTTCCATGTGCCATTCGAGCATCTCCGGACGCCGCGGCTCCCCTTCGGCCGCTTCCGTCGCCGGCCCCGGGACCAGCCCCGCATGCCGAATTTCCAGGTCCAGCTTGATCCGCTGGTCATCCGCATGGCGGGGGTGACCCAGGATCCGGGTTCCCCAATCGCGCTCGGACGTGGGCGGGGGGGCCAGTCGTTCACCGTGGGAGGAGTGCGGGCCACGGTCGTACTTCGCGGTGCGTTCCGGCGTGATCTGCAGCACCGGTTCCGCCAGCACGCGGATCAGTCCCTGTCTTTCCAGCGATTCGAGCAAGGCGACCAACTGGCCCGTCTCGTCGGGCAAGGGCGTGTCGAAAT
>SLEY01000164.1 GCA_007124535.1 Planctomycetaceae bacterium | reverse complement strand
TCATGGCCACCATCGGTCCGTCGCCGTGAAAACCCACCGAGCATCGCGGACCATCGGGCACACCCGGCTCGGCCACGCGATTTTTTCTCCCTTTCCGCCTCACCGAAACAGGGCGGGTACCGACATCGCACTCGGGGATCGGAGAAGAGAGTTGGCCGGTGCGTCGGTGTGTCGGTGTGTCGGTGCGTCGGTGGATCGGTCGGTAGGCGGTAGGCGGTAGGTTGGTGCTTTGTGCTTGGTGCTTGGTGCTTGGTGCTTGGTGCTTGGTTCGTAGTTCGTGGCCCTCTGACTTCTGACCCCTGACCAGTGACCAGTGACCAATGACTATTTGTAATGCCCGGTGGGGCGGGAAGGGAGGAAGAATGCGCATCAAGCCAAACCATGCAGGCCGCCAGGCCGACCCGATGCAGGCGGAGCCCGGGACATTCACCGCATGAGACCCGAAGGCATGGCTCCCGGACCGAGGAGACAAGGGAGCAACCGACTGCCAAAATGGCAGACCGACCGCCAGGAGGCCACGACAAAGAAACTCGCTGTCGCACCGAACTCAGGAACCCGATCCCGACACGGCCAGCACGTCGCCCAGCCGATTCCCGCTCGAGCCAGAGCCGGCAGCAACCACCGCCGTAGAACGACCGTTCCCTGTCCCTGCTGGGCCACGGCCTTCTGGTCTCGCAGCAGTAGCTCGATCGGCTTCCCGTCTAAGCCAACTGGGGCTACGACTTCCTCCGCGGGCCCATGGACGCCCCGGTGGTCGGCCACGGACCGCTCCGAACCTCCAGCACCGCACACCGCTGCCATTCCCCCCTCACGCGGATCGCGCCCGTCCATCCGCGGCCGCGAAAAATCCAAAATTTTGCACGCTTGCCGAAAGCTCTCGATTGTGCCACGCCGCCGGCGATCACCCGTGGCCGAACAGGGCATGGATCGGTAGAATCGGGTTTCGGGCGATCCGGGCGCTGAGTCCCCCAATTGGAAATTAGACTGATGCCGCGGATTTCCGAGTTCTTTGGTGTGGTCGTCGCGATGTACTTCAGCGATCATAATCCGCCCCACTTACCATTGGAACCGATTGAACCCTTAGATTGAGCGGCAAGGAGAAAGGGCGATACGAAGTCAGCTCCGGATTTCAGGTGCTACACCCTTGGAGGGCTTTCACGTCCGTCTGGAGTTGACGGACGGCAAGACGAAGGAACTGGACCTGGAACCATACATGTGGGGGCCGGTGTTCGCGGCGATTCGTAGCGACCCTGCGCGTTTTCGAGCCGTGAAGGTGGATGCTCGTCTGGGTACCGATCGTCTGGGATCACGGCGCTGATCTCGATCCAGACGTGCTCTGCCGAGGTCTGACGCCGGGCTGGAAAGAGGCCGGTGAGCGGGTGGTCCAGCCACCGTACTCCGAGAATTCGCTCGTTCCCCAGGATTTCGAGATTTCGCAAAACCGCCGGTGGCCTCGCTTCGTCTCTCTTCTGGAACCGCACAAGCGCCGTCCTGCTCAGCAGAGTTCGTGGTCATCAAACGCTGACCCCCCGGTGCCGGTCTTCCCTGTGGTATTTGCGGGTTTGAACACACTTTCGGGGAGCCGGAAGTTGTGCCGGAAGAGTGTTTGGGAATTGAAAAAGATTCGGTCAGGAAAGACAGGCAGGAATCTTGTTGCAGGATCGGGAATTGAGGCGAACAATGAAGGTATGCTTCCGGGCGGCGGTCGCGAGGCGTGATTGCCGAGCACCCGGCAGTTTGGCGCCAGCTTTTTCAAGGAAATTCGACATGTTTCTCGCGCGTCGTCTACCCCTCGTCTTGGTCTTCTTGGCTCTGGCCAGTTGTCTGGTCGCTCGTCCCGCCCGGGGCGATGGCCGGGAGATCGGGTATCTGGAAACCTTTGCACTGGCCGAAGACCGGGAGGAGGCCTTGGAGACATTGGTCCCCGGCTCGCCGGACTACTACTACTATCATATCCTGCATTACCAGAACACGGGGCAGTTGGATAAGGCCGAACCGCTGCTCACGATCTGGGAGGAACGGCATCGGGGCGATAATCGGCGCTCGGTGCTGGAAAACCGCCAGATCCTGCTGAGCTATGATGCGGACCCCGAGTCGGCGCTGGCCCAATTGCGGCGGCGATTGAATCTGACCTATCGACACATGCCCGAACGAGAGGGTGCCCCAACCACCTATCCGGTGACCTTGGATCAGGATCGGATCTCGCGCGATCGCTTTATGGAGCTGGCTCGGACGCCGCGGCGCGAGAATGTCGAGCGGTTCGAGCGAACGGCCTACGATTGGCTGATCACCCGCTCGTTGAGCAATAACGAGCGGCGGGATCTGCTCTCGCGACTGGACCATCCGGACTATCCGGGTCTGGTCGACCTGATCGTTGCCGATCTGGACTACGAGCGTTCGCGAGGTTTCGGCCACCACCCGGTGCATGGGCAGTTGACGTTGGAGCAGTTGGGCGTGTTGCGCGAGCGTCGTCCCCAATTGATGCAGGATTCGACCTTTATCCAAACCTGGCTCGCGCGTCTGCGACCGGGCCCGGATGTGGATGTGGAGCGCGATCTGGAGGAGCGGCGGGCTTACCTGGAACGCCTGGAGGCATTCGCCGCCGATCTGGCTCCGGCACAGAATGGAGTCAAGCTGGCGATCCAGTACCATCGGCTGGCCCTGGATCGCAAATTGGGCGTGTATGATTTGGAACGCTTCGACGAATACATCCGCATCCCTCGCCAGGCGCCGTATGTGAACGAGGAGTGGATCGAACAGCAGCGGCGTCATCCGGAGCATCGTGCGGATCCGTCGGCCGACTATCGCGAGGCGACGCTGCTGCCGCCGGTGGGCAATGACGAGCCGCTGATCCGCGAGTACCTGGCTCACTTCTTCTTGGAGGAGGATTACCGCGAGCAGTTCGTCGATTACCTGCGTCAGGAGTACTTGAACACGGTGTTTGCTGAAACGCGGCTGATGGCGGGAATCGGCGATCCGGAGGAACTGTACTCGCTGCTCCGCCCGGCGCAGGTCCAGGCCTTGCGCGACCGGGTGGATATCGACTTTGCCCCGACCAATCCGGCGATCTACCAACCGGGCGACGCGATCCGGCTGGCGGTGGATGTCAAGAACGTCGAGCAACTGCTGGTACGGGTCTATCGCATCAACGAGCGGAACTATTACCAGGAGGAAGGTCAGCAGGTGGACACCACGATCGGTCTGGACGGTTTGGTGCCCAACTACGAGCGGACGTATCGGTACGAGGCCCCGCCGATCCGCCGCATCCGCCGCATGTTCGAGTTGGAGGAGATCGAAGGGCCGGGCGTCTGGGTGGTCGAGTTGATCGGCGGGGGGCTCAGCAGCCGAGCGGTGATTCGCAAGGGCCAGCTGCGGTACACTTTGCAGAACGGGCCCGCCGGCCACGTGTTCCGCATTTACGACGAGGCGAACCAACCGCGGGAAGAGGCCCAGTTGCTGATCGGCAGCCACAAGTACCGGCCGGACCCGCGAGGTCGGATCGTCGTGCCTTATACCACCCGGCCCGGCCGCCAGCAGATCGTCCTGCTGGACCAGGATCGCGTCTCACTCGACTCGTTCGAACACCAGGCCGAATCCTATCGCTTCGACGCCGGGTTCCATCTGGAGCGCGAACTGATCAATGACCAGCAGCAGGCGGAACTGATCATTCGGCCCACCCTGCGATTGAACGGGGCTCCCCAGCCGATCGGTTTGCTGGAGGACGTACGCTTGACGATCGCCGCTGAGGATCTGGACGGTGTGTCCAGTTCGCAGACGACGGTGGATTTCGAATTGGCGGAGGACGGCGAGACGACGCACCGGTTCCAGGCGCCCCCGCGTGTGCGGAAACTGGAACTGCGGCTGGAAGCGACGATCCCCAGTCTGAGTACGGACGAAGACGTGTCGTTATCCGCCACGGAAACGCTGGAAGTGAACCAGTTGGCAACGACGGAAAAACTGGCCATTCCCTACCTGACGCGGGACGGCGAAGCGTACCTTTTGGAAGTGCGGGGGCGGAACGGCGAGTTGCGGGGCGGCGAGCGGGTCAGTCTTCGCTTTCGGCACCGCGATGTCAAGCCGCAGCCGACGTACAGCCTGCAGACCGACGCGCAGGGCCGGATCCGGTTGGGGCCGCTGGCCGAGATCGCCAGCCTGAACGCCCGCATGGCCGACGGATTGGAACGGGATTGGACGCTGCACGAGCCGGCGTACAGCTACCTTCCCAGCCTGACCGGTGTCGCCGGGGAAACGTTGCGGGTTCCGTGGATGAGCGACGCGGAAGCGCCGATTCGCGAGGAACTCGGGCTGCTGGAACTGCGGGACGGCAAGCCGGTCGCGGATCGCTTCGAGGACTTGGAGATCCGCGACGGCTACCTGCAAATCGGCCCGCTGGAGCCGGGCGATTACCAGTTGCTGTTGAAGCGGGACGCCCGCCGGATCCGCCTGCACCTGACCGACGGTCCGATCCGGGACGGGCACGTCTTGGGCGGATTGCGTTATCTGCAGCGCACCGATCCGCGGCCGATGGCCTTATTACGTCCCGAGGTGGACGACGAGCATGTCCGTCTGCGTGTGCGGCATGCCGGGCCGGGGACGCGGGTGCATGTGTTTGCCAGCCGCTATCTGGACGCCTTTCACGCTTTTCAGAGTCTGCGGATCCCGGCTCGCGAGGCGGCTTGGG
>SLEY01000615.1 GCA_007124535.1 Planctomycetaceae bacterium | reverse complement strand
GTTTCACCAGCGGCGGCCGCACATGGGCGGCTTCCAGTCTGCCCAGCAGCACGAGCGCTTCCTTCATCCGATTGTGCATGTCGAACAGCGGGTGGGCGTAAAAGGCCCGGACCGTGGGATAGATACGGTCGTTGATCTCCCGGGCACGCCGCAGATCGTCCGACCGGATCGCGTTCCACAAGGCCACATGCAGATCGGCAATCACACTGCCCGCACCCGACAGCAGCCCGTTGCACCCCATCACCAAGGATCCCAGCAGCCACGCGCTGTGGGTGGACAGCACGCGGACCGGCAGATCGAGCGCACGCAATTCGCGGATGTGACGCTCGTGTTGGGCCGGGTCGTTGCACCAGTCCTTGATGGCGCGGATGGTGGGAAAATCCCGGCAAAGTTCGACCAGGATCTCAGGCGAGTATCCCAGCCCGCCCGGCAGCGGGTACTGGAACAGGATCAGCGGCAGGTCGGTTGCCTCGGCCACCGCCGCAATGTGGGCCCGTGCCGAATCCAAACGCCCGCTGCCGCCCAACGCGAGCACCGCCGAGGGGAACACGAGCAGTGCGTCGGCGCCGGCTTGGGCAGCCATGTGTGCCAACCGGCTGCCTTCGCGGCAGTTGGCCGAAGAAACGCCCGCCACCAAACGCATGGAAGTTCCCAATTCATCGCGAGCCGCTTCCAGGGCTTGCTGTTGTTCCTCGAAACTCAGCGCATGTACCTCGGCGGCATGGCCGTTGACCGTAATGGCCGCGATACCATCGACGGCGGCCAAATCGCGCAGGTGGCGCCGGTACGCCGCTTCGTCGATCGCAAGATTGGAATCGAACGGCATGAGACACGCGGGAATGACGCCGCACGGGTCGAAGGGAGTGCTTTCCATGCGAGTGGCCTTTTTGGGGGAAGGTATTACGGTTGCTTTTTCCAGAGCGTAACCGGCGCGGGCGAGCCGGTCAAGCAGCCTCCCCTCCGGTCCCGCGAGACTGCTGAAATACTAGCATGGGTCGGGGGGGGCCGTTCGAACATGGTTGGCTTTTTCAGTTGGAAACGTGAAATTGCTCCCTAATGGAATCAGGAGGGAAAATTGGTTCATGTGTCATGTCCGGTAAAACTGCCTAGTTTGTCTTCTCTGCGTTGTGTTACCTCCAGTGGCTGATAAGAATTTTGACTGACACTTGGCCGATAAACGACTAGGTGTGAGAGGCTGACCTGCACTTAGTCCTCTACACTTAGTCGTTCTTCTATCTTCCGGCGGTTCGACTAAGTGTAAGCGACTGAGAGTACCGAATAAGTGTAGGAAGCTGTTTTACACTTAGTCCCCTACACTTAGTCGACCTTCTATCTCCCCGCGACTGAGAAGAATTACTGAGAAGAATTTTGAACCGTGGCTGCCAAGATTGCAATCCTAAGGGCCCGTTTTTTGCCGCTTTCTGCCATTTTTTGCTGACTCTTCCTGCTCATTTGCAACTTGTTCTGGGGGTTGGCGGTGTGTATTGCCGTATTTCGGTAGGTTTTATGGTGCAAGCATCGTCGGGGACGGGGAGTGGGGATGGCCCGATGGATTTTGCGTATGGGACAAGCCGGCGTGGTTACCTCCACAACAACCGCCACCGCATGCGTTACGATGAGTACCGCCGCCGCGGCCTGCCCATTACCACGGCCTTGATGGAATCAACCATCAAACGAATGAACCGCCGGATCAAAGGCACAGAAAAGTTCTGGCGCGAGGGGGCCGAACCCATGCTCCAACTCGCCGCCGACAAAATCAGCGAAACCGAGCCGCTGGAAACCTACTGGAAAAACAAAGCAGAAACCCAGAACGGGACCCGCAAATCCCGTGCCAAAGCCTGACAAACCCTGTCCGGCACCCTTCGAAAAAACGCCGATTTTCGCCTGATCTAATCGCTGACCGCTCTTGGCGGTGACGAGCTACAAGGCCGCGGATGCCAAGCGAGAATTGCCCGGAATTCCTGCGAAAAAGGCGGCCAACGGGCCTCGGAGTCGGGGTCACGCCCCCCCATTCCGACGGCAACCGCGGGAGGTCGATATGTCTGAAAGAGGCTCCTGCCGGCATCATGGCTCGAACATGCCGGGCAGGAGCCTTGAATTCTTCTTCAGTTTTTCAGCGGTTTCCAGGTTGCACCTCACAGACGGGGCGAACGAAACCGCAACCCTCAACGAGGGTGGCCAAACACTCCACCGGAGCGTCAATAGCGAATCGGTCACCCCTTGCCTTCGACGTTCACGGCTTCCGTCCGGCTGACCGTGCCTTCCTGAGCCAACTCCGTGGCGTCCTCGATCAGGGCGGCCCGCAGATCGGCGCCGCTGCCCTCGTGGCGGAACGCGATCGTGCCTTCCTTGTCAATCAGGAAGAACGTCGGTGTGTGCGCCACTTCGTAGGCCTTGGCGTTTTCCAGGGTCGGGTCCGGAGCGGTGGGGAACGTGAATTCATTCTGGGCCATGAAGCTGGCCAAGAAGTCCGCATCCCGATTCCGCTCGGAATTGATCACCAGGACCGCCAAGTCCAAGTCGGCATCTTGCAATTCCTGCATGGGGGGCAGCTCACGGCGCGCCCAGGGGCAGCCCGTGGCCGAAAACATCAACACCAAGGGCTGCTGGCCCTTGAAGCAGTCCAGCGTAACCTGCTGCTGCACCGTGAAGTCGGGAGCGTCCCCCCCGACCGTCACCTCCCCGGATGCCACGCTGGTCAGCGCGACAATCAGGCAAACCAAACACAACTTGAGCATCTTCTGCCTCCTGTTGTTGCTGGTACGAAAACTCGAGGCGAGCGGACCACCCGTCCGCCTCAACCCGGATTCCGCCACCGCCCAACTGCTCGACAGCAGGCCGCCGCGGCTCCGAGTCCACGACAAATGGTCAGTCTAACACAGGTCGCAGAGGCGTGCAACATCCAGCACCCCCCAGAAAGTGTCTCCTATAAAGGTATGTTGGTCCGAACATGAGTTTTCCGCGCCCCAATTCCCAATCGACTGGCCGTCCCAACCCATGCTCGCCTTGTGCCCCAAAACGCAATGGACGCTACAAACCCACTCACGGTACCGGCAGCCACTGATTGATCAACTGGGTCAATTCGCGGACCAATTCCGGCATGTCTTCGGCCAGGTTATGCTCTTCATGCGGGTCCTCGATCACCTGAAACAACTCGATCACCCCGTCGGGCACGCGCGGGGGGTGAGGCAGGATCAATTTGTAGTCGCCTCGTACCACCCACCGGTAGCGGAGACTGGCCAGCGGGTCCTCCAGATCCTGAACGTCGTGCTCGTAGACATCGCCAAACACGGCTTCGCGGGTTTCCAATTCGGCGGGATCCAGCAGGTTCTTTCCCTGCATTTCCGGGGTGGCTTCCAAGCCGACGGCCGCCAGGACCGTGGGAGCCAGGTCGATACTGCTGACCACGGTTTCCGCGTCGGTTTGCGGTTCGATCCGGCCTGGCCAACGGAGCATGATGGGCGTGCGGATTCCCAAATCGTAGGGCGAGCGTTTGGCGCCGGGACCGCCAATCCCGCCGCTCAGACGGTCGGCCGGATCCACGGGTTCGTTCCAGCCGTTGTCACACACGAACAACACGATCGTTTCCCGGGCCAACTGCCGATCGTCCAAAAAATCCAACAATTCGCCACAGGTCTCGTCAAACCATTCGCACATGGCCCAGTAGCGGGCCACGCCCAGGCTGGGGGCGACCTCCCGATACTTGTTGAGTAATCGCTCGGGTGGATTGTGGGGTGTGTGGGGCAGGAACGGGGCGTACCAGATGAAAAACGGTTTCTCCTCACTCACCGCGACGTCGATAAAATCGAAAATCGGCGCCATGCCCTGGCGGCCGATCCGCAGTCCGTCATCGCCATGCCGGCCGCCGCGAGTACGATCGCCGTGGGTCATACCGTGGGTGAAGCCTCCCCGGCTGTAGTGCCCTTCCCACCATTTTCCCGACTGATGGCTGAGATACCCCAGTTCGCCCAGCATGCGGGGAAGGGTGGGAACCCGATCGATGTGTTCGATAAAGCGTTTGCGAATCTCCAGATAGCGGGGGTCACCGCGGACTTGTCGCCTGGGTTGCCCCACCAGATCGGCAGGGGGCGGCGGATCGTTGCCGACCAGCCGGTGCTGGTGCGGGTAATAGCCCGTGATGATCGACGCCAGGGAGGGCCGGCACAGCGAGGTGGGCACGTATCCGCGCGGGAAGGTCAGTCCCTCGGCCGCCAAGCGGTCCAGGTGCGGAGTCTCGATGTGCGGGTGCCCCATGAAGCCGTAATCGGTCCAGCCCTGGTCGTCCGAGATGATCAGCACGATGTTCGGCAGGCCCTGCTCCGCTGCCGCCGTCCCCCCGCATATCCCCAGCGCCAGCAGGCCTGCGAACACCGGTCCCGCAAACATTGTGATCCGCATTGTTTGATCCCCTTGGTTTCGTGCATCTCGAAAAACGGGGGCCCGGCGCCGGGTCCCCATCTCCCGATTATGTTTTCTCCACCGGCCGAACGCAAGCCGCATACTGTTCCACCGGTTGGCCGTATTGCCGTTGCCGACGATGCGGACGTAACGAGCGCGGAAGGGCCGGACATCGACCGGCTCGGCGCCCGACGCCGTGCCGCTGCTCAGCCCGTCGAACACCACCTCCCACCGCTCGCCGTCCGTGGAGACGGCGATCTGCAATCGTTGCCTCCGCTGGTCGCCGGCGTGCCAGGCG
>SLEY01000005.1 GCA_007124535.1 Planctomycetaceae bacterium | reverse complement strand
CGGCCCGCGCGGATGTCTCGGCGGCGCGCGGCGCCCGGCCGAATATCATCTTCGTCATGGTCGACGATATGGGCTATGGCGACCTGGGCGTCTATGGCCAAGAGTTGATCCGGATGCCCCACGTCGATCAGATGGCTCGCGAAGGGATCCGCTATACCCATGCGTATTGCGGTTCCACCGTCTGTGCCCCCGCACGTAGCGTACTGATGACCGGACAGCATACCGGCCACACCACGGTGCGGGGCAACACCGGCCGGCCCGGAGGGGGAGGCGTTCCCTGCACCGGCGGCGGGGGCGGAATGCGGGTGCCCCTGACCGAAGACGACGTCACGGTCGCCGATGTACTCAAGGAAGCCGGCTATGTCACCGGCATTACCGGCAAATGGGGGCTCGGCGAACCCGGCACAACCGGCATACCTAATCGGCAGGGGTTCGACGAGTGGTTGGGCTATCTGAACCAGCGCCGCGCCCATTCGCACTATCCCGAGTACATCTGGCATAACCAGGAAAAACGGGTCCTGGAAGGCAATACCGGCACGCGGCGGGATTTCGTCAACGAAGCGCATTATACCCACGACCTGTTCACCGATTTCGCGTTGGACTTCATTCGCCGTCACGGTCCGGGCGACGATCCGTTCTTCCTGTACCTCCCCTACTGCCTGCCTCATGACCGTTTCCAGATTCCGGAACTGGAACCCTACGCCCGCGATGCCGATTGGCCGGAGCAGGCCAAAGTGTACGCCTCGATGCTGACCCGTACCGATCGCGACATGGGCCGGATCTTCCAGTTGCTGGAGGAATTGGGCATCGACGACCAGACGATCGTCTTCTTCTGTTCCGACAACGGCGCGGCGCATCGTTACGAAGGGCTGTTCGACAGCTCCGGGCCATTGCGAGGCCGGAAACGCGATTTGTACGAGGGCGGGTTGCGAACGGTGATGGTCGTCCGCTGGCCAGGCGCCATCGCCGCGGACGCGGTCAGCGACGACATCTGGTACTTCGCCGACGTCCTGCCCACCTTCGCCGAACTGGCGGGCGTGGCGACGCCCGAAAACATCGACGGGTTGAGCATCGTGCCCAGTCTGCTGTCCCAACCGCAACCCGAGCTTCGCACCCGGCCGCTGTACTGGGAGTTCCACGAACGCGGCTTCCAGCAAGCGGCTCGCAAAGGAGATTGGAAAGCCGTGCGGCGAGCCCACGACGGCCCGTTGGAACTGTACAATCTGGTCGAAGACATGGGCGAGCGGAACAACGTGGCCGACCAGCATCCCGAGCGGGTGGCCTGGTTCGCCCGTTTCCTGCGCGAATCGCGGACCGTTTCGCAGAATTGGCCCGCCCCGATCGACAACGACTAAGGAAAGGACCCAATCGATGTTCCCTCCCCCGCGCGCGTGGCTGGCCGCCCTGCTGCTGGCCCGGATCCTGACGGCCGACATTTCGGGAGGCGCCGCAGAGGCGGGTAGCGCCCCCGAAAACCTCGCGCCACCCGTCCGGCCGGTCGTGGTGGGCTATGGCCAAGGCGTCTTTCGGATCGGACCCTTGCTGCATCAGGACGATTTTGAAAACCTGGAGAACTGGGTGCCCCAAGTCCAACAGCGGGGGGCGGTGGAACCGCACATCGGCGTCCGTGACGGAAAACTGGAAGCCGTGATGGAAGACGCTGCCGCCACCATCTGGTTCCGGCACAAGTTGGAGGGCCCGATCGCGATCGTGTATCGGGTCCGAGCCCGTCGCACCGAGGCCCAGCGAGCCGGTTTCATGGCTCGCGATATCAATTGCTTCTGGCATGCCCGCGATCCGGTTCGACCGGAACGCGTCATCGAAGACGCCCGCCGTTACACCGGAGCGTTCGGAAGCTACGACCAACAGCTGGGCTATTATGCCAGCATCGGCGGCGGGCAGAACACCACAACTCGCTTCCGCCGCTATCCGCGGGCCGTCGATGGAAGCCGCGCGGCCCACCTGTTCCTGTTCGACAAGGACGGTCGGGACGCGTACCGGATCGAACCGGATCGGGAGTACCGGATCCAATTGGTGGCGTACGACGATCTGATCCAATTCATTGTCGACGGCAAACCGTACTACGAGATCCGCGCCGGCGACACCGTCACGATGGAAACCGCCAGCGGCGAGCGTCGGGAAGTCACCTACACACGCGAGCGATTCCCCGCCTACACCGAAGGCTGGTTCGGTTTCCGGCTGACCTCCAGCCACCACGAGTACGCCGATTTCCGCGTCTACCGTTTGGAACCCGACACAGATGGGCCATAGATCGAGGGGCCAGCGATCCGACCTCCGACCCGGGAAAACACCCGCTCCCTGAGCCCCCACGTTCTCCGAACGGGGGTCTTTCTCGAATCATCGTTTTCTGTTAGACTTCGCTGCAACATCCGCCGTCGTCCGCACGCATTCCCCGACGGCGAACCGCCCCTATAGCTCAATTGGCAGAGCATCTGACTCTTAATCAGAGGGTTCATGGTTCGAGTCCATGTGGGGGCACTTCCGCCTTGTCCTGCAGATTCCTGCACCGTCTCGCGTAAACCGTTGAATGGCAAGGATTTAGGACCATCGGCCGTGTTCTGGGTGCCTTTGTCCAATTCGCAGGCACTCGCAGCTTCATGTGGAAATTCGCTGCTTGACTGCTGGCGATATGCTGGCAAAATCGAACCAGCCCCGCCGTGCGTTCCCGTCGCTTGAAGGTCCTCAGGGGCATCCTTTGTCCCGTTGATCATCTCCGGCAAAGCTGCCACGGCCGCTGCATCCTGTCCGGGGAACAAATGCCCGTAACAGTCCATCGTCAGGGTTATTGTGGAATGCCTCATAACGGTTTGCACCACCTTGGGGTGTGCCCCTGCCTTTGCAAGCCATGCCCCGCAAGTATGACGCAAAGCGTGGAAGTCGAGCCGTTCGCCTTCGTGGTTCACTTGGGTCAAGAAGTCTGATTGCTCCCGCTGCAGCCGTTCGCCAGGTCCGCGGGATGCCTGCACCCATGCCTGCCGGGCTGCCAGCAGGTCTGCCCGAAACATCCGGGATACGTTGCTTTCGTTCGGCATGCTGAATACCGGCGCTGCTGGGGCCTTTGTGGCGATATGCTTGACCAGTTCGTTCGCTAGCTCAGGCTGGATGTACTGCCTGCAGTCCTTCGCGTTCTTCGTGGATCGAGCCTTGCAGGTCACGTAGGGCTGGGCACCCTCCAGAAACAACCGGCCTCGTGTGAGACTTCGACATTCGCTGGACCGCAGACCGGTTTGGATCGCCACCGCATAAAGCAGCATTCGCTCCTGCCCGGTCATCCTGAATCGATCTGCACTGCCCGCCGTGGTAGTTCGCAACCACTCCCACTCCTCATGCAAAAGCATCCGGCGCTCGTGCCGTCGATCCTTGGCCGGGTTGGGCTTCTGAACAGCCGCCAGGGGATCGGTAGCCAGTTTCCCATGCTTCACCAGCCAGCGGGTAAACGACTTGAGCGCCGTCAGTGTCGCCTGAGCCAAACGGGCCGACTTTCCAGCCGCCAGCAAATCGGACACGTAGGCGTTTACGGGGGTCGCGTCGATGTCGCCGACAACCTGCCATCCAGCCACCAGCGTCAGTTGCCGGATATACCCCATCGTCGCCTTTATGTGTTTCGGGTCGCGCCTTGCCGCGTTCATTGTCGCCTCGAAGTCGGCGATCTGCTCATCGATCACCCGCTGTGATTCCTTGGCCAGTCGCTCTTGGGTGGCGTCAATGTGGCCACGCCGTCGCATGACCACTTCTTTTTCGATCTCGGCCGCAATGCGTTTCGCCATCGAAAAATCTGGTGTTCCACTGTTGGTCTCTTGTCGTTTGCCGGCCGCGTCGAAATAGGCAATCGTGTAAGTGCTCGCTTCAATCACCACCAAATCAACCGGCCGACCACCGCGCTGTTTGGTGACCACTGGGGCCTTGCGTGCCCGTCCCGTCTTGCTGTCAATCCACTTGGCAAACCGCTCAACGATGGTTTTTCTGTGGGGTTCTTCCCGCAGTTCCGCCGCGGTGGCTTTGCGTCGCCGTTCGAGAATCTCCGCCGCCTCGGGGATCGGATACGACCGGGTTCGCTTGAAGATGCTTGCCACGGATAATCTCCTTTCTTGGTGGGCCGGTTGGGCCTCGGATTAGGATTCCTCGGGCTCTTGAACCAGCCGCAACCGCAGAGCCGCCGCGATTCGATCCATCGTGCCGATCGAGATGCCCCGCCCCGTGGTCAGGAATCGGTGCATCTGGCCAGGGTCCATATCAGCCATCTTGCAGATGCGGTATCGGGTCAGGTCGCTCTCCCCAATGAAACCCCGCAATTGCTCGGAAAGCGTTTCGGGCTGTCGTTTCTTCCTTCCCATCATCAGCTCCCTTTCGGTAATTGTTCCATGTTCCATTTATCCTAGCGACAATTAGTCCATTTGTCAACCATTCAGCAGGCGTGTCTCGCATCCGGTTTTCTCGCCGCCGCCCTCGGGGTCACCCCAGGAGTCGCCCGCCGCTTCGACCATCACCGATACTCGCTCCGGTCGCGACATACCCGACCCACTGCTGGGGCGGAAACCACCGGAATCCTCCAAAGACAACCAATCTCGTCATCACGGACAACCGCCTCGCGCCCCAACCCGCGGCGCGAGACGGCTGGCCGATGGAGGAACCTCCTCACCAAATCATGACCACCGCCACGGTCACCTGGTCCGCGT
>SLEY01000372.1 GCA_007124535.1 Planctomycetaceae bacterium | reverse complement strand
GGCCGTGTACGCCACCGCGAACGGCCCGTTCGTCTCCGCGTATCCGCTCCGCGATTGCTGCAGCGTGGTGGCCACCGGTACGGTACCGACCAGCCGTTGGTTGGCACCCAGCACGGCGGCCACCGAATCCGGACCCGACGCCAGGGTTTCGAAATCCTCCGTCGGGCAAAATGGGGACACCCAGCCAATCCGGCTTCTAAGCGACTGAGCGTGGAACCCTTGGAGGCAGATTTTCGCTCCATAGAATCTGGGGGCCTGAATTCATCCCCACACACGAAGGGTTTCCCGGTTTCCGGCCGATCAAAAGCTGGGTGTCCCCGTTTGCCCCGTCCAGAGGCGGTCGAAGAACGGGTTTCAGGTGAGTGGATCGGTGGGGGCTCTGCGGATCGCTTTCCGTCGGCCCTCGCCGTCCCTCCTGGTTGGACGGTGACGGCAGGCTTTCATTCTCCTACGTCGCACACCCACGCGAGGCGACACTGGTACACATCTCGAAGACGCCCAGGTAGGTCGTGGGGCGACGGCGCTGTCCGCCTGGGCCGCGTCACCGAAACGCAAATTCCAAGGCGAGAAACGGCCTCTCCATCCCAACAATCGACTCGCCTCGCAACCGGCTGACTGGCCACCTCATCGCCGGAACACTGGCTCCCTTTTCAGCCGGAATCGGCACCCCCCCCCATCGTCGTTTCGAGCGATAGAAAAAAGGGAAACATCCAGCTTTGGCGGGATACAACTCTCTTAGACTATAGTCCAATACCTTTAGGAAGCTATATCAAAGATAGACCGACGAAATCGGGGACAGCCGGCTTCTCGAATTTGGCATGAACTTGCTTCATACATGCTTACCGCAAGGTCACGCTGGTTCACCCCCGCTGTCATCCCGATGTCGCCGCTTTCAGCCATGAATTCGTTCGCAACTCGTCGGCCGCATCCCACAGCCGCCGTTCCAAATCCCCATGATTTGCTGGCATCCAGCTCCTCGGTTCCCTTGTTCCATTGATGTCAACGCCAGTCCGCTCGGGACAACTGCGTCGCTGGTGCAACGGCATGCGTTGTTCGTCCGAGAGTTCGAATCGCTGAGCCGCGTCGTCGGTGCGATACACCTCCCGGGGACATTCCAGAACGTAGCGGACTTCCTGAGGAAACGCGTCGACGGCGTCCACGAAGCTCCGCCGCGCGTGGCTCAGGCAGTTCCCACAACAGCTGATGATCGACCGACCACCGCCCGCGTTCCAAGGCCCGTTGGGTCAACTCGCATTGAACCGATACCGGCAACTGAGCGCTCTGCAGGCGGTAGAAGCGGCATCTTGCCGCCCGGATGTTCCACGCCCTGTCCTTCCATGGTCCGATTGCCGACGTCTGAAGCTCGATTTATCGGCGGGAGTGCCGGGGCTGATTGGTGGCGTGGGCCAATCGTCCGAGCCCAGGATGACCTTTTCCATCTGGGTCTTTCTCGACGGTCGGTCCCATCGTTGCCGACGGCAAGCCGACCTCAGCAGGGGCAGCAGGCAGGCGAGTAAGATGTTGTTTTCAGTCGGTAGCCCTGAAGGGCGGAAAAACTGCTTGGAAGAAAAAAGTGGATTTCGTCCCGAGTAGCGCGCGTTTCCCTTGGGGGGGCTGTCAACGGGAATTTCCGGCGCGGGCGACGCGGGCGGGAGTTTCGCGGTAGGGTTGATTCTTTCGGTACAGTTCGAGCCGTTGGCGGAGGGCGGCGTGCTGGGCGGGCGGAGCGAGGCGGAGTGCCTGAGTTGCTGCTTGGCGCGCCTGGTCGAAATCGCCCTGATTCGCCCAGGCGGCGGCCAGGGTATCCCAGGCGGTCGCATCCTCCGAGCCCAACAACTCGAGCGCCTGCTGGGCGGCGCGGAGCGCCAATTCCGCGTCGCGGGTTTCGGGGTCCGGGCAGGTGGCCAGCAACCAAGCCGCGCCCCGGTAGGCGGCTCCCGATTCGGGGGCGTGGCGGAGCGCCTGTTCGTAATCGACGGCCGCACGTTCCCAGCGTCCCAATCGGCGATGGGCCTCGGCACGCTGCACCAGGGCTTCGACGTGGTCGGGTTGCAATTCGACAACATACTGGAAATCGGCGAGTGCTTGCGTCAGCTGGCCGGTTTGGAGATAGGCTTCGCCGCGCCGCAGGAACGTATCGAGATCTTCCGCGTCCAATTCGGCGGCCCGCGTATAATCGGCGATGGCCGCATCCAACCGGCCCTGCAGCCGGTAGATTTCGCCGCGGTTGAACCAGCAGTTGGCGTAGTCCGGTTTCAGTCCGATGGCTCGGCTGAAATCCGCTGCGGCGCCATCCAATTGGCCTGCCAAGGCCCGGCTCACGCCCCGATTATGGATGGCTTTCCAGTACTCGGGGTCCAATTCAATTGCGGTGACGAATTCCTCGCGTGCCAGTCGGTCCAGCGAACGGGCGGCGTCGAACTGACCGGCCTGAGTCAATTCGGCCGCCTGGCGGGCATAGTACTCGCCCCGCTGGTTGTGCGCCCAGGCCTGCAGTTTGCCCGCGTATTCCGTCAGGTTCGCCGACAGGGGAGCGCGGGCTGCACGGCGGCAGAGTTCGATGACGCCCGCAAAGTCTTCCAGCGTCTGGGCCTCCTGACTGTTGGCATGCGCCTCGCGGAGCCATTGCCGGGCTGCCGCCGCGTCCCCGGCTCGGCCCGCCACCGGTTCGTCCCCCAAAACATGGGGAAATCCGAGCAGCCCTCCGGCCAACAGCAGCCCGATCAGCAAGCCTCCCGGGCTCCCGCCACACCAGGCCCCGACTCGTCGCGGATTGTTCGTGGTTCGCATCCTGCTGTCCCTTCGGTTCGATCCCATGGTCTTCCGATCGATTATCCTTGCGGCTCCGTCATGCGCGCGGGATCCAGTGCGGTGGCCAGTGTGGCCTCAGGAAGGACCCCCTGTTCGCGGCACAATTGTCGAATCGTCTTGCCCGTCCGAAAAGCTTCGTCTGCCAACTTCGCGGCCTTCTCGTAGCCTAAATAGGGAGCCAGACTGGTGACCATCGCCAGGCTCTTTTCCACCGCGGCTTCACAGCTGTCCCGGTTCGCCTGCATGCCTTCGGCACAGAAATCCACGAAAGCTCGGCAACCGGCCGCGAGCAACCCCGTGCTCTCCAACGCCGCCTGGGCCATCACCGGCATCATAATGTTCAATTGGAATTGTCCGCCACTCGCGCCGGCCAGCGTCAGCGTGTGATCATTGCCCAGCACGCGCGCCGCCACCTGCATCAGGCTTTCGCACATCACCGGATTCACCTTGCCCGGCATGATCGAGCTGCCCGGCTGGCGTCCCGGCAGCTGGATTTCGGAGAATCCGCAGCGCGGTCCGGCACTCAGCCAACGGATGTTGTTCGCGACATTGAACAGCGTATTGGCGATGGTCCGCACGTGGCCGTGGAAGGCGACCAGCCCATCCCGCTGGGCATTGGCTTCGAAATGATCGGCGCTCTCCACGAAGGGGATTCCGGTCGTTTCGGCCAGTACTTGGGCGACGCGACCCCCGAATTCAGGGTGTGTATTAATCCCCGAACCCACCGCGGTACCTCCCACCGGCAGTTCTAAGAGTTCGTCGATCGCCTTCCGGGCCCGCTGGACGGACAGCTCCAATTGCCGCGCCAGTCCGCCGATCTCCTGGCCCAGACGTAGGGGGGTGGCATCCATCAGATGGGTCCGGCCGATCTTGATGATGGGTTCCCATTCCTTGGCCTTTTGACCAAGTACCGCGGCCAAGCGCTGAAGTGCGGGGATCAGCTGGTTCTTGGTTTCGACCGCAGCCGCCACATGGATCGCGGTTGGGAAAACATCGTTCGTGCTCTGCCCCATATTCACGTGGTCGTTCGGGTGGATCGATTTGACCGTTTCGAAACGATCTTCACCCAGGATCTCGATCGCCAGGTTCGCCAGCACCTCGTTGGCATTCATGTTGCTGGAGGTTCCGGAGCCGGTTTGGAACACGTCGACGGGGAACTGGTTGTCGTGTTTCCCCTCGGCCACTTCGCCACAGGCCCGCAGTAAGGCATCCACTTGGACGTCGGTCAGGGGCTGTTGGCCATTGGCGGCGAATTTTCCCAAATCCCGATTCACCACGGCACAGGCGTATTTGACCCGGCCCAGCGCGTGGATCAGGGCGGGGGGCAACGGCCGGCCGGAAATCGAGAAATTCTCGACGGCACGCTGGGTTTGGGCCCCGTAATATGCCTGAGCCGGCACCTGGACTTCGCCCATCGAGTCGCGCTCGATGCGAAATTCACTCATCATCAATTGACCTCAAAACTAGGGGCAACAAGCGGAGTGCCAAACGAAGGACGCCGCCGGATCCTGCGGGGTGGCGAACCCCCGGGCAACCCGACGCACGCCGTTGACCGAACCGCTCCGACCGCCATGATATCTTGTTGACGCCCCGGAGCCAATACGATTCTTGGCCCGGCTTGCCAGCCGTTCTTCGGGGTCGTTCGGACATTTACCACCAGCGGCATGGCCTCGAGACGGCAAGCCGGTTATGCTAATAGAGAGTGATGAATCAACCTCCCGACCCCAAACCTGAGGATTCCGGCTCCTTGAGCGAGTCCCCGCGCAGTATGCCGCTCCGTTCGGCGAATGGCGTGCGAGTTCCTGTTGGCCCCGGAACGACCCCCCGCTGGCGTCGAAGGCGCCGCCTGCCGGCGATCCTGTTCGCGCTGACTTGTTTTTCCACCTTTCTGGC
>SLEY01000423.1 GCA_007124535.1 Planctomycetaceae bacterium | reverse complement strand
TCGTCGGCCGTCTGCTCGGGATGGAAGATCGAGAGGTTGCGCAGCCCGCTGCCCGAACTGAGGCCCAGCAGCGGCGGCGCGTCGGCGGCATCGATTCCCCGGCCATAGCGGGCCAGCAGGATCGTGCCACCCACCGTCCGGTCGTCCTCGGTCGGGGGCTTCCAATCGCCACGCAACGTGACCGCCTCGGGAACAACGAGCGACCCGTCCAGACGGTATTGTCCCGCAGGCAGCCACACCACGCCGCCGCCCCTCGCCGCCATATCGTCCAAAGCCCGTCCGATGGCCGGTGTCGCATCGGTTCGGCCTCCGGAATCAGCATGGTACGGGGCCTCGGTAGCATCGATCGCCGCAATCGGCACATCACCGACCGGATAACGAGCCCGCATGATGCGGGCAGTTGCACCCCGGCAGGGCGGTGGAATCAACCCACCAAGAAGGACTGAAATAAAGGTGAAGCGGAGGGAAGCACAGAACACGGGTAACTCCGGGGGTGCGTGTTGATGGTCGTGCGAGTTTCAGGGGGCCTCCCGGGCGATTGTGCTCGGTGATTTCAGCGGTTTGGTGTAGTTTGTACGAACGGAGACGATACCCCATTCACATTCGGGGAGGTACCCCAGTGTTCGAACACACCACGGTGCGCCTCCAGGTGGCACCTCCCTGGACGGAGCGATGTGCTCAGCGATCCGCAGGTCAATCGTCGCCGTCGCCACTTGCTGAACGACATTACGGGCGGAAACGGGGACACCCAGCCAATTACGCCGAACGGGACGGAAACGCGGAAACGGAACGCGGAAACGAGGAAACGGGGACACCCAGCCAATTAGCCGAACGGCGCTCTTGGAGGCCCAACGAGAGCACGGAAAGAGTGTAACATCGCATGTTCCAACGGTTGTTGCGAAACGGTAAAGCTGGGAGCAGAAAAAAAGGACGCACCGTCCGTGCGGAACGGTGCGCACTTTAAGAAACCGTATTGCAAGCGAGATTTACTGCCACCACCAAGTGCTGCCTTCCGGGGGGGCGGCGGCGGCTTGGATTTCACCTACGGAGGAATCGACGACATGCTGCGCCGCCACACCCCATGAGTCGATTTCAACTCCCCCTGAAGCGGTGATTACGTAGCGCCGGCCGATCCGTGCGTAACTGCACTGGGTCGGAACCGTTCGCGGCGGATTCCAGGGTTCCAAGGCCAATCCCTCACGCTGGCCGCTCAACAACGGAAACTCGACGCCCGCCAATTCGCGCAGCTGCTCCCGCTCGATCAGCGCGGCGACCACGCACAGATCCATCAGGTTCTGCAGTTCCGCGAACACCGGCTCCTGCTGGGCCAGATCTTCGTAACGTTCGGTCATCCGATCGGCCCAAGCCTTGGCCACCGGGTCCTCCTGACCCGTCGCCTGGACGGTGCCGTCGGCCTGGACCAGCTCGTCCTCCGTCAGGGCTTTCACCCGCGGTCCCCGCAGTTCCCAGGCCAAACGGTCGTCGCTTCGCACCAACGGTTCGTAGTTCGCGGTCAACCACCAGCGGGGCATCGCATTGCCCGGGAGTCGGCGTTTGGCTTGCAGCAAGTCCAAGAAGCCGGGTAGGTCTTCGATCGGAGCGGGCTCCAGGTTCATCGCCAACCGCTTCATGCGATAGTCGGCGGCGACCAGCACCTGGGCAAAGTGCGAGTTGATCGGCACGCCGGTGAACGTCACCTGCTGCGGCCCCATCGCTCGTTCGATACCCCGCAGCACGGCCGGATTCATGACCTGCTGGGTTTCCATGAAACGCCGGAAATTACGACGCCCTTCTTCGGTGGGGTCGATCGACACGCTGATTCCCTCCAGCCGAGCCGCCTCGACCGTTCGCATTGCTACCAGCAGGTCTTCCAACTGCAACACGGGCCGGCCGGTGGTGATTCCCACTACATTGGCTTGTTCATCCACCCTCCAGCCCTCGCCCGGACCGGCCAGAACGATGTCGTTCAGCTCGGGGTACACAAAGACGTACTGGATGCGTTGGAGTCCGGCCAGGAACTCGATATCCTCCGGCACGGGGCGTCCCGGGTCGTCGAGGGCTTCCGTCAGAGCGGCCTCCAAACCACGCAACGAGATCTTGCGCAGGTCGTTGCGGGCGGCCAACTCCGGCGCCGCCTCGGCCACGGCCCGACGCAAACGCAGCAAGGCCTGAGCCTGCTCGGCCGGCGTCACTTGGCGAACCACCCCGTTGGCATCCACCAAGACGCCACCCACCGCCCGCCGATCACGAAGGATGCCGGCCCGACTGCTACTCACGAAGCCCCCGCACAAGCCCCAAAGGGCCACCATCAGGCAGAGAGTCGCGAGGCGACGGGAAAGTTTACTGGACAACATGGTCAATTGCTCCTCGAAACTCAAAGGTTCTGCTCGTTCATGCCCACAGTTTGCCGGGACCTACGGTCCCACAATTCGCCGGGCCCCACGTCTGTCACCCCCAAAAATACGTATGTTTCTGGAGAAGGCTGGCCAAGCACTGGAAATCTTAACGTTTTCGACAAGCCGAATCGTCGATCTGCAAGACTATTTGGTGTAACTTAAGGATAATCAGAGAACGGATATCTTTCAACGGAAATCCCAGCGGACTCGCTATCATTACCCCCCACAATAGGTTCTTAAGGGGCCTATTTGGAATAGCGGCAACGAAAATAATTCCCAAGTATACCCCACAACGAGAAAAAATTGCCCAAACCGCCTCCACACCACCCGCGCACGCCGGCTCAAAAGGTTACAAAGAGGAGGATCCGTTTTCTGGTGGCGGACGTGTGTTGAAATGGGGCCAGCAGTCGAGGCGAGAACGTTCCATGTTAGCGTACTTGGTGATTCGCGAAGGCCACAAATGGTCCGATGTGTTTCGGCTGACCCCCGGAAGAACCGTCACCATCGGCCGGGCCGGAACCAATCAGATCGTCATCAAGGACGATCGGTGCAGCCGGTATCATGCGGAGCTGTTCCTCAGCCAGGGACAATGGATCCTCCGCGATTTGGAGAGTCGCAACGGGACGGTGGTCGCGGGAGAGCCGATCCAAGGCGACTATGTCCTGGAACCGGGGGACGTGATTCGGATTGCCAATTGTCAGATGGCTTTTGTGCACGATCTGGCCAAAGCCTTCGACGATTCGGGGGCTGGCTTGCTATCGGACGACTTGCAAGACCCGACCGCTTCCGGGCACCTGCTGATCGATACGGGCGATATCGAGTTGAGCGAGGCTCCGCAACCGACTCGGATCACGCATCGCCGGGGGGAAACCAAGTTTCTGGGGCCGGAAACCGACCTGGTCAGCACGCCTCGATTGGGGAAGTCCGCAGCCCGGCTGTGCCGCTTGGCTTTCCGACTGGCCCATCAGACGGAGGAAGCGGCGGTTGCCAACGTGGCTTTGGAGGGACTTTTCGAGGGTACGCGTGCGGATGCGGGTGCGATTCTGTTGAAATCCCCAGGCGAGGCTTTCTCCGCAGCGGTCTCCGATTTTTCGCTGGTGGCTTCCCGGTCCCAATCCGGTTCCCGGTACCATCCGGTTTCCCGTTTTGTTGCGGCGACCGTGTTCCGGGAGGGCCAGGCGGTTTTGGCGCGGAATGTGGCGGACGACAGCCAATTGGGCTCCCGGAACAGCAAAGGCGAGATCGAGACGACCAGTGTGATCTGCGCGCCGATCCGCCAGGAGAAACGGGTGGTCGGCTTGGTGCATTTGTATTCCACGGCTTCGGGGGCCATGTTGGATCCCGAGGATCTGGAGTTCACCTTGGCCGTCGCCGACAACGTGGCCCTGGCCCTGAAGAACCTGAGCCGGCAGCAGGAATTGGTGGAAAACCTGTCGCTGACGCAAAACGAGATTCTGCAGCTGCGTCAGCGGCTGGGGGCGGAGAGTGAGATCATTGGCAGCAGCTCGCTGATGACTCGGCTGCAGCAGGCGATCTATCAAGCCGCCCCGAGCCGTGCCACCGTGCTGGTGCGCGGGGAGAGTGGCGTGGGCAAGGAACTGGTCGCTCGGGCGATCCATTTTGCCAGCCCCCGATCGAGCGGGCCCTTCGTTTGCCTGAACTGCGCCGCGCTGTCCGAATCGTTGTTGGAGAGCGAATTGTTCGGGCACGAGCGGGGAGCGTTCACCGGGGCCACCGATCGCAAGATCGGCAAATTCGAGGCGGCCGATCGCGGCACGCTGATGCTGGACGAAATCGGCGAAATGAGCCCTTCGATCCAGGCCAAGTTCCTGCGGGTGCTGGAGGGGCACGCGTTCGAGCGTGTGGGCGGGAATCGTTCGATTCGCGTCGACGTGCGGGTGATCGCAGCTACCAACCGCGACTTGGAAAAAAGGGTCGCCGAAGGCCAGTTCCGCCGGGATCTCTATTTCCGGCTGCACGTGGTGGAGATCCTGGTCCCCCCCTTACGCAAACGCCCCGAGGATGTCGCGGAACTGGCAGCCCACTTCCTCCGGCGATATAAAGAAGAAACCGGCAAGAAGATTCGCGGATTGACCGCCCACGCGCTCGACAAGATGAAGAGTTACCGCTGGCCGGGAAACGTGCGGGAGCTGAAGAATGCCATCGAGCGGGCCGTGGTGCTGACCCGAACCGAATGGATCGATGCCGATGATCTGGTGCTGTCCAGTCTGCCGCTGGCCCACGAGTCGGGCGAGATCGCGCGGCCCGCGGTCCCCCGTTCGCACCAGACACTGGCCGATGTGGAAAAATGGCACATTCAGG
>SLEY01000409.1 GCA_007124535.1 Planctomycetaceae bacterium | reverse complement strand
TCGGACGCTTCGCGTCCCATGAAAGGAACCGTAACAACTGAAAACGATGCAGGAGTTTCATGTGTGAAAGTGGAAAAGACGCGAAGCGTCTAAACCGTGCGTTCCCACGCAGAAGCGTGGGAACGATGCAACCCGCCTTCGGCGAGGGTCTCCGACCCCGCCGAAAACTCGCTCGGCGAGGGTCTCCGACGCCGCCGAAACCGCCGACCGAAGGTCTCCTGCGATAGGGGAAACCTTCGGTCGGCCGAGTGGCTCGGTCAGAGACCGACCACAACGCGGCGGGTAGTTCACCGGAACAGAGGCTCGGGGCGCCATGACGTCTGGTTTCGGGCGACAACTTCCGGGAATAACTGCTCCAGCGTCTCCTTCAGCATGGGCAGCGGTTCTCGGGTCAAATAGGGGTCATCCAGGGGCCCGGTGGCATGGATCAGCAGCAACCGCTGGGCAGCCTGCTGGAGCAGAGTACCTATTAGCGGGGGATCCCATTCGCGACGGCCAACCAGTGTGTAGAACTGCAGATTGACCTGCCGATCCAGACTCATGTCCCCGTGCCCCTTCAGACTGATGGCGTCGCCATGGAAGTTCAATTGATCGAAGTACAGGTGTTCGCCTTCCAAGCGAAAGTCGATATCGCCGCTGGTAAATGCGGTTCGATCGGGTTGCCGGATACTCAGTAATTTGAGCAGGGCCAACATGAAGGGCACTTGGTAGATATCGGCTTCGTACAGTCGGACCAGGCCATCGCCGCGCCACGTATGCCGGCCCTGGGCGGTTCCGGTCAAATGGATCAGGGCATTGGCTTGCCCGCGAACTTCTTGATTTTGGAGTTCGAGTTCCTGGACCAGCAACTGCAGATCACCCCGCTCCAGACTGGCCCGCAATCGGAAAGGCACGTCGCCCTGGAAATAGACCACGGCATCGGCGGCCAGTTGACCGCCGATCGCCCGCCCGACGATCGACCGGGGCGCCCGTTCCGTCCCTTGCCCTTCCGCCTCGATTCCCAGCCGCACCCGCTGGGGTTCGATCAGGAACGGACCGCGGATCTGGGTCACTTGCAGGTCGTGGGAGATCAGCGAATCGATGTTCAACTCGCCACGACTGAAGAACTGGTCTCCCCGACTCTGCCCGACCAGCCGGACATCGCCGTGGATGTTTTCCAGGGGGAGCCCGTGGTTCAGGCTGCCGTTTTCGATATCCAGCGCCAGATCCCACCAGGCTCGGGCGGGCGAAGGACCTTCGCCGCCCCGGAGTGCCAGGGCGCCTTGCAGACTGAGGTCGCCGCGCAGATTCAACCGCCCGAGGGCCGATCCCAAGCCGTCCGGAAGCGCGGCCAGCAATTCGGGATCGAACCGCAGCCGTTCGGCGACGACATGCGACAATTCGACGGTCCAACCGTCCCCCGGCTCCGTCTGGCAATGGCCATCCAACTGGATCACCGTCTGGTCATGGCGCGCGGATAATCCCTCGATGCGGATCTCGCCATCGTGATACGTCACCACGCCCGTCACATCGTCCAGACGGTAGGGGAACCATTGGGGACGGACACTGATGCTGCGGCCTTCGTCGTGGGGGCGTTTCTTCCATTTCCGGGCTTGAACATAGACCGACAAATCCTGCTGGGCCGAGGCATATCGCAAGCGGACGTTCAGATGATCGATGGCCCCATGCGGCTGCAGGGACTTCCAGACCTGCTGGGCAGCCGGGTTCAGGGCTTGGCGCAATTGCTCTTCCAAGGGCACATCGGCGGCGACGAAATCCAGCACCAGTTCGCTGCTGCCGTCCTCGGCCCGCCTCCAATGTCCTTCGCATTCGATATAGCCGCTGTCGTTCCGCCCGGTCAACTGGTGAAATCGCCAGCCCTGATTATCCCAGTAGAGCGTACCGTGGATCATGGCGAAGGGATAGGGAAAGCGGTCGTATTGCATGGTGCAGTTATGCAGATCGATACGGACCGAGTGCCGGGTGGGACGGGAGGATTCGCGCCATTCGAAACGTCCGGAAACGGCCAGCGTCCCGCCGGGGTTCAACGCGTGGACGACCGAGCGCGCGGCCGGGTCCGATACGGCCACGGCGTCCAGGAGTTTGTCGTCCAGGGGGATCGGCCGGGGACAGGCGATCTCCACCCAACCCGTCGCCTGCTGCCCCGGATGGTGCAGCCGCCCGCGGATCGTCACCCGCTGGCCTCCCGCCATGGCCTGCAGATCGATCGCCAGCAGGTCACGCTGGTAGGTAAGCACGCCGTGCGTGCGTTCCAGGCGGTAGGGGAAACGGTGGTACACAAATGACAGATCGTCGCATTCGATCCGCACCGCGGGATCCCAACGCTGGCCGTCGAAGGCCAATCGCAGCTGGACATCGATTCGACCGGCAGGAAAGAACTTCCGCCAAGTTCCCTGGAATTCCTCGGGCAGGAACTCGATGAACCGCCGATTCAACTGCAAGCGGCGGGCGTTCATCAGCAGGAGCATGGGCCCGTCCGGGCCCCATCCCCGCCGCTCGAAAGCCCCCCGCAATTCCATCTGGCCGTTGCGTGCAAAGAATCGCTCGATGCTCAGCCGCTGACGGTTCCAGTCGAAACGGGCGTCGACGTCATACAAGCGCTGGGGCAAGCGCGAGTCGACGATCAGCCCGTCCCGGATCGTTCCCCGGACATTCCAATCCCACCGTTCCGGCGCCAGCAAGTCGCCCGTGACTTGAAAATCCGCCCGGACCAGCCCGCGAAGCGAGGCGATTTCTTCCCCCCGACCGCGCCAGGGTTCCGGCAGCGCCGCATACAATGCCGGTTCCAAACGCAGGTCCTCCACCACGCCCGACAACGCCCCGTGGCCCCCGTCCACCGGCACTTGGCCCGAAAACTGAACACGGGAGAACACGTCACTCGTCGCCTGACCGCGAACGTGCCACCCGCCAGCGCCCCTCGCCTCCGGGGACGAGCCATCTTGCAAAAACGGGGGCTCCAAGTCCAAGTCCACATCGCGCACCTCCCAGGGACCGCCCGACTCCCCGGGATGGCTGGTCAGCTTCACGCGAGCCTCACGCACCTGAATCGGCGGCGGACGCTCGCTGAAACGCGGCAACGGCCAGAGCGCCTGGAGATCCCAATTCCCCGCCGCATCCTGGCGCCCCCGCACACGCAACCCGCGCAGCAAGACCCGCTCGGTCTCCGGCCATTCGCCACGCAACAGCGTCTCCAGAGACAGCGAGTTGGTCACGAAAATCTCGTCGATCGCCACCCGCGGTTCCCGCTCGGGCCGGCGACGAAGCGATACGCCCCGGATCTCGACCCCCCGACCTTCGATAAGACGAGCTTCCCGAACCATCACCTGAAAACCCGGATAATGCTCGGATAACCGCCGCTCGAACTCCCGGCGGATCTCCTCGCCCACCCGATCCTGAGCGAACGGCCAGCTGGCCAGTGCCCCCAGCACCAGCATCACCAACGTCACCGTCACGCGGCGGATGAAACGGTGGCTCCGCGCGCCGTAGCCCACGCCGCTGGCGGCCATCAGAAATCACCCCCGGAAGCAGAGTCCGCCCGGCGATCGACCGCCGGCGAACGTGCCGTACGGCTCGCGGATCGCCCGAACCCGCCACCAACGACACCCGCCGCCAAGACGATCAGTGCCAGCATCGGAGGCTGGCGGTAACGGATCGAACCGACAAACACCATATGCAGGGCACTAAAATACAGCGCGGGCAGCAGGCACAACACATACGGCCAACCGCGCAGGGCAAAACGCCAACTACCCCACAAACCGAGGAGTAAGAGGGGGGTATAGCCGATCAGCACGACCAGACCGAACCGCCAGTGAGCCAGCGACGGCTCGTTGGGCCAGACACTCCAGATCCGCCACAGTTTGACGCCCGCCAAACGCAGTGCCTGGCCCGGGTTTTCGGCCGCCCAGGCGAGGGCAGCGTCCCGCATCCGCCGATCGAGCCGTGCTTCAAATGTCCCCTCCAATTGGTCAGTCGGAATCCGAGCCTCCTCCGCTCGCAACCGGCGGCGGAATGCGTCGACAAACCGCATGTCGCTGCCGCCTTGCGCCTGGGGACCCAAGCCATCGTACAAACTCTCGCCCACCTGAAGCGTGGTGGGGACGAACCGCCCCGTCACCCGCCAGTTGCGGACCCACCACGGCAGCATCGTTACCGTCAAGCCCAGCAGCAATCCGGCGCTCAGCCGGAGTGCGCGCGACCGCTCGCCCGGGCCAAGGAACATCGATGCGCTGACCAGAGGGGTAAACAACAGCCAACTGGCCCGGGCCAAGGTCGCCGCGCCCCCGATCAAGCCGGCCGCCAGAGCCATGACGAACTGCCGGCCGGGGGCGGCCGTCTTCCAAGCGAGCACCCACAGCACCAACTGCCAAACCATCAGGGGGGCAAAGAGGGCCTCGGACAGCACAAATACGCTCATCGCAATCCCGCCCGGATACAGCAACGCGGCGGCGCCCGCCAGCCAGGCCGCTCGGCGGTCGAACAACTGCCCGGCCAGCACCCAGACACCGGCCACGGCCAGCGTGCCCCAGACCGCGCCCCATGCCCGTGCCGCCAGCACCGGAGGGTCCTCCCACCATACGAACAGGGGCGCCAGCAGTAGCGGGTATCCGGGCATGCGAAACACCTGCCGATCCGGATTCATCTGGTACGGTTCGCCCCGCCCGATGCGTGCCGCCAGATGCCAGTAGCTTTCGCTATCCGGGAATCCGAACTGCAAGTCGTCCGTCAAACGCTGCTGCCACC
>SLEY01000621.1 GCA_007124535.1 Planctomycetaceae bacterium | reverse complement strand
GGGGGCTATTGCTGTCCGCATGAGTTTCGATTTCCAGGAATTGCCGACAACCGATCTGTTCGCCCACCTGACACCGCCTCAGCAGCAGGCGGTCCAGCACGTGAACGGACCGCTTTTGATCCTGGCCGGGCCGGGCAGCGGCAAGACGCGGGTGATCACCCATCGCATCGCGAACATGCTGTGCCAGGGGATCCCCGGCCACTCGATCGTGGCCCTGACGTTCACGAACAAGGCGGCGGGCGAGATGCGCGGGCGGGTGCATCGTTTGGCTGGCGAGCAGTACGTCTGGCTGGGTACGTTCCATGCCTTCTGTGCCCGGTTGCTGCGCCGTTACGCGTCGCTGGTCGGTTTGGAGCCGAACTACTCGATCTACGATACGGATGACAGCCGGCGGGTATTGAAGCAGGCGTTGGTGAACACCCGGGTCTCGCCCGATCATGTGACGCCGGCCGGGATCGCCGCGGTCATCAGTTGGGCCAAGAACGGTCTGTGCGGACCGAACGACTTTGTTCCGCGCCAGCACAGTGCGACGGGGACGGTCGCGGCCCAGGTGTATCCGGAGTACCAGAAGCTGCTTCGGGAGGCCAACGCGGTCGATTTTGACGACCTGCTGCTGTACATCGCTCAGTTATTGCGGGAGAACGCCGAACTGCGGGCCGAATTGGACGACCGATATCGTTACGTGCTGGTGGACGAGTACCAGGACACGAACCTGGCTCAGTATGCGATCGTGCGGGGGCTGTCGATCGACCATCCCAATCTGGCGGTCACCGGTGATCCGGATCAATCGATTTACGGTTGGCGGGGAGCGAATCTGAGCAACATTCTGGAATTCGAACGCGATTTTCCCGACACGACCGTGGTGCGACTGGAGCAGAACTTCCGCAGCACGCCCAACATCCTGCGTGCGGCGGATCAGTTGATCGCCTGCAACGTCCGCCGCAAAGCGAAGCGGTTGTTCACCGACCGGGTGGACGGCGCCCCGGTCCGGTTGGTGGTGTATCCGACGGGGCGGGACGAAGCGGACGGAATCGCCGCTCGGATCGCCGACGAGATCCGCCTGGGGAATCGGGGGGCCGGCGATTTCGCGGTGTTTTACCGGATCAATGCCCTCTCGCGCACGCTGGAACACGCCTTCCGCGCCGCCGGCGTGCCGTACCAGGTGGTGAACGGTTTGGAGTTTTACCAGCGCCGGGAGATCAAGGACGTGTTGGCCTACCTGCACGTGGTGAACAACCCGCAGAACAATTTCGCTTTGTTGCGGATCATCAATGTCCCGCCGCGGGGACTGGGCAAAGTGACGGTGGGCCGGTTGGTCGAGTATGCTCAGCAACAGCGTTTGCCGCTGCTGGAAGCGGCGCGCCGCAGCGGGATGATTCCCACGATCCCGGCTCGGACGGCCAACAAGATCGCGGCCCTGGTGGCCGCGTTGGACCGGATGTCGGCCCGCGTTTTCCACGGCGTTTCCGAAACCCTGCGCGCGGTGCTGGACGAATCGGGGTACCGGCAGTGGCTGGCAACCAGCGAGACGGAAGAGGACGAGGAGCGGCTGGCCAATATCGAAGAACTGCTGACGGCGGCGGCGGAGTTCGACCACGAGCATCCCGAGTCGGACCGGGCGTTGGAGCAGTTTCTGGAGCAATCGTCGCTGGTCGCCGACACGGACGCCTGGGAGGAGCAGGCCGAGCGGGTGACGTTGATGACGCTGCATGCGGCCAAGGGTCTGGAGTTTCCCGTGGTGCACATCATCGCGGCCGAACAGCGTTTGCTTCCTCACGAACGGTGCATGGACGAGCCGGACAAACTGGAAGAGGAGCGGCGGTTGCTGTTCGTCGGGATGACTCGGGCCTGCGAGGAGTTGCAGATCAGTCTGGCCCAGTATCGGACTTTTCGCGGCGATCGCCGCCCGACGATTCCCAGTTCGTTCTTGATGGAGTTGCCGCGGCAGGAGATGGCCTACAGCGAACCGAACGATTCGGGGGATGCGGTTGACGATTTCTCGTTCGACGTGGACGAGTTTTCGACGGAATCTCCACCGCCGCCCGTCTGGTCGGATGACGAGTTCGTACAGGAATCGCCTGAGGAGTTTCCGCCGTCGCGGATCGTTTCGGGCCGGCCGGCGAGCGCCGGAGCCCGGGCCGGCAGCGCCCGCTCGTGCCGCTTCCCGCCCAGCGTCTTCTTTCAGGGGATGGCCGTCTCGCATCCCGAGTACGGTTCGGGGATGATCGTCGCCGTGGGCGGGGCGGGCAACAAGCGGCGGGCCCGCGTCCAGTTCTTCGGCGACCACCAGGAGCGCAATTTTTTGCTGGTGCACAGTCCGCTGGCCCCCGAAGGCTTGGAAGACCTGCTGGAATGAGTTCGCGGCGGGCGGACTCGCCGCGGTAACCGCCGACCGAATTCACCCCCATTCCTCTAGCCGACCCGAAACCATCGATGCTCCCATCCTATCCGAAAATCGCCCACTTCAAGACCCCGGAGTCCTTCCGCCAGCGGCTGCGCCAGTTGGATTTGGACCCGGACCTGCCGGTCGACGACCGAATCCTCACCGCTGCGGAGGGCTCTCCCATGGCTGCCCCTCTGCCGATCGGCCCGCGGACGGCCGGCAACCGCTGGTGCATCCACCCGATGGAAGGCTGGGACGGCCGGCCGGATGGGAATCCTTCGGAACACACCGTGCGCCGCTGGCGGAACTTCGGACGCAGCGGGGCGAAATTGATCTGGGGCGGCGAAGCGACGGCCGTCCAACCGGACGGGCGCGCCAATCCCCGCCAGATCATGGCCGTGCCGGAAACCCGTGCCGGGCTGCACCGCCTGTGCCAGGAACTGCTGGCCGCCCACCGGCAGCGTTTCGGCCGCACGGACGATCTGCTGATCGGCCTGCAACTGACCCATTCCGGCCGCTTCAGCCGGCCGGAGAGCAGCCGGCTGCAGCCGCGGATCGCCTACCACCATCCGTTGCTGGACGCCAAATACGGCCTGGACCCGCAGGAAGATTCGCTGGTCTGGACCGATGACGATCTGTACCGATTGATCGACAACTACGTCCGCGCGGCTCGGCTGGCCCAGCAGGCCGGTTTCCATTTCGTGGACGTCAAAGCCTGCCACGGGTACCTGTTGCACGAGTTCCTCAGCGCCCGCTGCCGGCCGGGTCCCTTTGGCGGCGACCTGCGCGGGCGCACCCGCCTGCTGCGGACCATCATCGGGCGAATCCACGCGGAGGCGCCCGGCTTGCTGGTCGGGGTGCGGTTGAGTGCCTTTGATGGGCCGCCCTACCGGACCAGTCGCGAAGTGGGCCGGCCCATGGACTACACCCCCTGGCTGCCCTACACCTTCGGCTTCGGCGTCCAACCCGATGACCCGCTGGAATACGATTTGCAGGAACCCGTGGAATTGATTCGGATGCTTCACCGCTTGGGCGTGGTCGCGGTCAATCTGTCCTGTGGCAGCCCCTACTACAACCCGCATATTCAGCGGCCGGCCCTGTTTCCGCCCAGCGACGGTTATCACACGCCCGAGGATCCGCTGGCCGGCGTGGCCCGTCAGATCCGGGCCGCCACGCAGTGCAAACAGGCCGTGCCCGAAATGCCCATGATCGGAACCGGCTATACCTACCTGCAGGAATACCTGCCGCATGTGGCCCAAGCGGTGGTGCGGGCCGGCTGGATCGATGCCGTCGGGCTGGGACGCATGGTCCTGTCCTATCCCGACTTTCCCGCCGATTGCCTGGAGACGGGACGGCTGCACCGGAAGCGCATCTGCCGCACGATGAGCGACTGCATCACCGCCCCCCGCGGCGGACTGATCTCCGGCTGCTATCCCCTGGACGCCTACTACAAGAGCCAACCGGAAGCCGCCCGGCTGAAAACCCTGAAACGGGAACTCAAATCCGGAAGCTGAGCCCGTTTCCAACCACAACCTTCGTCTCCGATCCACGATGCCTCGCTGCCCGAGGAAGCAACCGCACGAGTTCCAAGATGGGTTACTGGAAGAACAAAACCGTTGTCGTCACCGGGGGCTCCCAAGGCCTGGGGTTGGCGATCGCCCGGGCCCTGGCGCGGGCCGGTTCGCGGCTGGTGCTGGCGGCGCTGCCGGATCCCCCGTTACAGGCCAGCACCGAAGCCTTGGCCGCGGCGGGCGCCGAAGTCATCGGCGTGCCCACCGATATCACGCGCCAAGTCGATGTGGACGCCCTGGTCGACCAGACGCATCAGCGGTTGGGCCGTGTCGATATGCTGGTCAATTGTGCCGGCCGCTCCGCACGCGGGCAGGTATTGGATACCACGCCCGAGCAATTCCAGCAGTTATTGGACCTGAATTTCTTGGCCCTGGTGCGCTGCACGCGCGCCTTTGGCTCCGATCTGATCCAGGCGCGGGGCCATATCGTCAATATCGGGTCCCTGGCAGCCAAATCGGCGTCCCGGCACTTGGGCGGCTACGCTGCCAGCAAGTTCCCGGTCGCCGCTTACTCCCAGCAACTGCGGCTGGAATTGAAACCCCGGGGCGTGCACGTGCTGCTGGTCTGCCCCGGCCCGATCGCTCGGCCCGATGCCGGCCAGCGTTATGACGACCAGGCAGACGATTTGCCCGAATCGGCCCGGCGGCCCGGCGGCGGCGTCCGGTTGAAAGGCATCCCGCCGGACAAGTTGGCTGCCGCGATCCTTCGATCCTGCCAGCGCCGCCAACCCGAACTGATCCTGCCCGGCCGGGCCCGCCTGCTGTTCGCACTCGCCCAACTCTCGCC
>SLEY01000549.1 GCA_007124535.1 Planctomycetaceae bacterium | reverse complement strand
TGGTCGAACGACTGACTCAGAATCGCCACGCGATGGCCGTCCGGATGCAGAACATGACCGCCGCTGCGAAATCCGTCAGGCAACTCGAGTTCACGGAGGGTCTCCCCGTCTGCGGTCGATAGGATCGCCAGCTTTCTGCCGCGGGCAGTCAGCACCGCCATACGGTCGCCTGCCATCGAGAGCGAGATGTAGTCGGCGTCCTTGATGGATTGGAGGGTTTCCCGGCTCTGGCTATCCAGCAGGTGGACGGTCGCTGTTTCGTCTTCCAGGATCAGCACCGACCCGTCGGCATTGAACGCGAGGGCCCCGATCTGCGCGCCGTGCCATTGACGATGGGTAACTCGCATGGTCTCCGCGTCTACGATGTAGAGCGTACGGCCAGCCCCTCCCACGGCGATGATCTTGCCGTCCGGGCTGACGGCGATCGCCTGATGCCCGCCCCAGGAAGGCCTCCGCGCCTCGACCGCCGTCGTGGCGAGCAGGGCCGTAACGATCACCAGCACAGCAGCATAGACATTGCTTTTCATAACAAATCCCTTTCCTTTGAAGATTTGGGCAGCCATTGACTGGCTCAGGGCAATCCAAACACCCCGACAGAACGACAAGCGGAGGTACTGTAACACGTGGGAACCGTATTCGTCAAGTTTCCGACATGACCTGATTCTCGGGAAAGCCGTTGGCACAACGCAATCGGCCTCTTGTGGAAGCCGCCCGCCAGAAAACCCACAGCAATGGATAACCAAATACAGATCGGACGGATCGGACGCGTTACGCCGACGGTGGCATCATGCCGGTTGGCGGTTCGGTGGCTTCCGGGGCCAACGCCTCCGTTTCCGGCATCGCCGGCCCGTCTGTGGTGGCGGACCGGCTGTTCGTCGCCAGGCGTTTCACCGCGATCAGGGCCCCAATCGCCACCGCTAATAAAAGAACCCCCAATACGGGCCGATAGAAAATCCAGCCGATGGCGATGGTGGTCAACGACAGAGAGAATGCCAGAACACCGGCCACCAATCCGGTTCCCATCCGCATGATATCGCCCAGAAAGGGCAGCACATCGGCCAGCACGGCCAGCGGCTTGAAGACCATCCCGAAACCGACAAACATCAGGAAGAATCCAACAAATCGCAGGATCCAGGTCATCCGCACGTTAGCCGATACGGCCGCAGCAAACATGGCCTCCGCGCTGTGCATTCCGGATTGCAGGAAGACTAACGTGTCGCCGGCGCTCGTCTGATAAGGCACTAAACTGTCTTTCATCTGCCGGGCAATCACACTGACCGTCTGGGGGCGCACCACTTCGAATCGCACCCGCACGTCTCCAATGGTGTCCGTGGCGGGCTCTTGGGTTGCGTACAGCGCGCCATCACGAATCGACAGCTCGCGCGTGCCTACCCGTTCCTGAACCGATTCGGGCAAGGCCTCGATATCCTCGTCGGTAAACGGGCGATTCTCCGCTTGGCGAATCCTTCCGATCAGACCGTCACTCAGCACAAAGGCGCCCACGGTGACTCGCGAGGCTTGCTCCTCGTGCCCGGAGAAAGGCATGGAGGACGGGTTCGCATGCTGCTCGGGGCTCTGAAAGCGGGTTGAGTCGATCAGTGATTCGGACCACGTCTTACTGTAATCGTAGGTCGTGATGCGTTCCTCGCTGCCCCCCACCTCGCGCTTGGTTTCGGTCTTGGACGTTTCACGCCATTGATACATTTCGACCGACCGCTGTAGCCGAATCGCGTTGGGTTCGGTGATGCCGAAGGTCGAATCGTTCAGCACGTCTTCGGTCGTGGCCATTCCGGTCAAATGGACCAAGGCGTCTTCATTTGCCGCGTCGATCGACTCGGCCGGGACCGACCGGACCGCCGCGGATCCTTCGGCCAGACTCTTGGCCGTTTGCACCGCGCGGCCTTCGTTCCAGAAGAGCAGGGGAAAAGCGATCACGACCAACACGACGCCAAACAGGACGCCACGGATGGATTGCATGATCCGACTGCCATAACTCTGTCGCGTTACCTTCGTTACCTTCGAATCGGACATCCTCAAACCCTTTCGTTGAAAAATCCCTCGGAGGGGTTAAAAGTGCCGCCCCCTCCTCGCTTGAATGTTTCTACCATTTTCGGCCGGTTTGCGAAAGCCGGGCCACCGAAGAATAATCGCTGCTCCGAAAACCTTCGGCTGACGTGGGCGGTGCGAACAGACGGGGAGCGTTCCAGCAGTTTAGGCTGGGGCGTCGCCGCAACCGCTCGAACGATTCCCAGGAGATGTTCAGCATCTCCTCGCATCTTTGCCAAAAGGTCGGCGTCTAGCAGGTCTCGTAACTCGTCCACCTTCCGCTCGATCTGATCGAGCAGGAGAGTTTTCCGGAAACCCCGACTGACCTTAGTTGTACTGTGCCCCCCGGTTGTCTTCCGCGATCATCGGCGCGTCGTCGTCCGGAACGAATTCAACTCGCGACCCGACCCGCGCGAAGCCTTCCGGGCTGAGGATGTGGTCGCGGATATCTGCCAGGGCATCAGGAAACAGGCGAACTCGGACGGGCCACCCACCGAACACGGAGCGAAATCCATCGACGGCTGCACAAAACCGAATCCAGTTTCTGTCATTGCCATTGAGCATACAAGCACCCTTGTCGCGAAAAACTCCCCCAACCCCCAGCAAACCACGAAGTGAAGCTCGACATCAGTCGTCACGTCTTCTCACGTCGGCAGTGATAACTATATTGGTGTATCGCGTGCCCCAAATGCGGGAAAGCGGCGCAACGGCGAAGCTATGGTTTCAGCCATGCCAGGTTGAAGCGGTAGTGCAAGCGGCTGGAAACGAGATGGATGACCCCGTCGGGGGCTTGCGTGGCGGCCAGATACCCTTCCACCTCCGCGGGCGGGGCTTGTTTCGATGATCGGCGTCCGGCGGACGGCCGCGCCGAAGTACGGCGCCACCTCGTATTCGCGTTTTCCCGGCGGCGCCGGAGTGCGTGCCTGGGAAGGAAACAAACAGCAGAGGCCCCTCCCGCAACCGCATCAGCACAAGTCGCTGCGCGCCGCCGATCACCGGGAATTCGCTGGCCGAGTACGCCCAACTCTTGCCGATATCGTCGGAGATGCTCTGGGGCATTCGGCCGCTAATGGGCCTTCCGCGGGAGCACGAACGGCAGCGGCTCGGCAAAATACGGAGTTGCGCCGGGCGATTGCGCCGCCCAGTCGGCTTCCCGCTGCACGACGTCTCGCGCCCACTTCGGAGCGGGTTCCGCCGGGATCGGCTCGACCGCGGCAACCCGCCCGTCCCGTTGAACCACCTGAAAACGCGAATAGGTAACGGCGCGTACCGGCCGTCGCTCATGCGTACGCCGTGGAATTTCGACCGCGCGTCGGGGAAGTCGGTCTGCACGGGCTGGCTCCAAATTCGCCCATTGTCGGTTGAGAAGCTGCGGTAGATGTATCCGCTGCGGCGGTTGTCGCGGAACAGGGCCATCAGGTTTCCGTCGGGCAGGGTCCACCAGTAGGGTTCTTCGGCAGCCAGGGGCCCTCCGGGTACGGGAAATGCCTCTCAGTGGTCAGCGCCAACAGCTGGCCGTCGCGCACCCAGAAGCCGCGGGCGATGTAGCGGAAGCCTTCGGGCCGCCGCGTGTTGTCGTGCGGCGAGTCGGGACCGGAGTCCGGCGGGTAGCCGGTCAGAAACTCCGGCGCGCTCCACTCCAGGCCGTCGTCGCTGGTGGCGTATTTCACCACCTGGCCGACTCGATCCTCGATGGCCGGGCCGTCGCTCCACATCGCCCAGAAACGCCCGTCGTGATCCACCAGATAGTTGTGTTGGTTCACGCCGCCGCCGGCGGCGGTCACGTCGCTGACCACCACGTGCTGTTTCGGCACCTTCGGCAGTTTGTCGAAGTCGATCGCGTGCGGATGATGGTCGAACCAGTCGCCCCGGAGCATGACCGGCGAGCCGGGGTTGGTCGCCAAATCCCAACCGCCCTGCTACAAGCACAACATGTGACCTTGCAACAACTTGACGCTACCGCTGCCTGAAACTTCGTGAAACAATTCACGATCTTTGAGGTTAGTAGTCTAGTACCGTTAAAACTCGAGGTGGGTCGTTGCGACCTGCTCGGCGGAACGGGCGGCAGGGTTTGGGAGACGGCCGGGGGGAGCTTGTTGGCCCGCCGTTTGCCTGCAGGCCTGGCCCAGGGCAGCCAAGGTGAAGAGCCGTGGATACAGGCGCTCGTAGTACCACAGCCGGGCGAAATACAACCCGATCGGGGATGGCTGTTGGTAACGATCGCTGTCGACGGCGTCCAGCAACCAGTTCAGTCCCCGTTCCAGCGTGTCTGCAGGAACGGCCGAGGGCGGGTGGTTTGCGGCAGCCAGCAGGGCTTCGACCGCCAGCGCCGTCTCCTCGACACAGCTGCCAGCGGAGCTGCCTCCCCATCCGCCATCGGAATTCTGGTCGCGGCAAAGCCACATCACGCCGCGTGCTGCGGGGGCTTGGTCCAGCCGCTGGGCAGCGCGGTAGGCCAACAGCACCTTGGCCGTTCCGTACACCGGGCAGGTCTCGTCCGGTTCGTTCTGGTTGCCGAACCACAGCGGCGTCCAGCTGCCATCCTTTCGCTGTTGGCGGGCGAGGAAGTCGAAGGCTCGCCGAATCGCGCGGGGCGCGCTGCCGGCCACAGGATGCTCGGCCCAAGCCTGCAGGGCGCGGATGGCATGGGCCGTCAAATCGGCGCCACTACGATCGAAAGGCAATTTGCCCCAGCCGCGGCA
>SLEY01000490.1 GCA_007124535.1 Planctomycetaceae bacterium | reverse complement strand
CCTTCGTTGCTTGCGAATGGTGAGCCGAATGGCTAAGATTCAAAAGTCGGCCCCCCGTCTCCGGACGGAAACGCATGCAGGCCCCGGTCGGCGTCCAACCGATCTTGAAAGGTTGGACGGAAGGGTACGGAACATCAAGCATGGGAAGGCAGAGCCATGATCTACCGAGGACACGTCAAAGAGGGAACAATCATCCTGGACGAGGACATCCGCTTGCCGGATGGGACCCCGGTAACGATCCAACCTGTCGAACCGCCCGCAGGGGCACAACAACCGGAAGTCCCGACGCTTTACGAACGCTTTCAGAACGTAATCGGCAAAGCGACCGGGTTGCCCGGAGATTCCGCCCATCAACACGATCACTACATTCACGGCACCCCGAAGCAATGAACACGGTTTTTGCTGACACTTACTACTTCATCGCCCTTCTGAACCCGAAGGATTCCGCCCACACCCGGGCGAGCGATTTTTCGCGCACCTCGCGCGCCCACGTGGTTTCATCGATCTGCGTATTCACCGAATTGGCGGACGGCCTGTCACGATCTCCCCATCGTCATTTGTTTCGTCTGCTCTGGGACGACTTTGAGCGGGGTCCGCACACTCGGCTGGTTTGGCCGGACGAGTCGCTCTATCGCCGGGCCATCGACCTGTACGACGCGCGTCGCGACAAGCAATGGTCGCTGACCGATTGCATTTCCTTCGTCATCATGCAAGAGCATGGCCTTACTGAGGCCCTGACCGGAGATCACCATTTTGAACAAGCTGGCTTTCGGGCGCTGCTCAAGGAATGATTCCCATGCCGATCGACGATCGCGAACAACTGCGACCGATCGGCGCCCTTCCGTCCCCCGCTACCGCCGGTGGGGACTGGGCGTGTCCGCCATGCTGCATGTCATGATTCTGGTCGGGCTGCTGATCGGTTCGTTCCGCAACGCGCGATACGACGGTGGGGCGTCACGCGAGGCACGTGTGGTGTACGTGAGCATGGCCGAGGGGGATGCGGAGCATCGGCCGGAACCGGCGGCGGTGGTGGCGACGGAGGTGGCGGACGTGACCGGTTCGATGGTGCGGGAGCGGATCCGGCAGGTGGCGGAAGAAGTCGGCGCGCGGCCGGACCCGGAGAATCTGGACCGGCTGGATCAGTTGACGGAGCGGCTGAGCGAGGTGTCCAGCGAAGGGGCCGTGGACCAACTGGCCCGCTCGTTCCACAGGATGTTGGGGACAACGGAACGAGCGGTGGAACCGGCGGCCGGACCGGTCGGCGGGGAATTCGATCCGCAGACGGCCCAGTTCCACGACGTGCGGCGCGAGGTTCGAAACGGCCAGGAGCCTCGCTACCTCGCGATCCTGATCGACGCCGAGGGACGGCGGCTGGAGGTCGCAATGGAGGCGAGCGAGGGCGAGCGGATGTACGCGCTGATGCAACGGATCAAGGACAATCCGCTGTTGGAGCGGGTCTATCGCCGGATCGCCATGCCGCTGCTGGATCAACTGCTCGCTGCACCCGCTGCGGCGAATCGTTGAGTTCCCAGTCGTACCGACGTTCCCCCTGCCGAATGGCTTCGCGGTACCGCTCTTCCAATCGCCGCCGTTGCTGATACTTCTCCTCGCGCCACAGGTCGATGCCGCTGAGTTCGAACCCGGGCATGCCGACATCCGGGCGGGAGGCCAGCATCTGCTGGCCCGCGCGGATGATGTCCAGCGCCTCGCGATAGGTGGGATCCCTCGCGTCTTCGAAACGCTGCAGCACGGGACTGACCTCGGGCCGGTCGAAACTGACCAGCGGGCCCTGGTTGCTGCCATGACCGAACTGGCGCCCCAGGTTGTGCCCGGTCAGTTCGGCCAGCCGATCGACCTGACCTCTGTCCAGGGGCGAGCGGCCTCCGGGATGATGGGGATAGGATGTGGCGTAGTCGGGATAGTAGACGGCGTTCAAATCGATCCAGGTCACAACGCGGTCGAATTCTTCCGCGTTCAACTCCACCGCGTCGTGGTCGTCGTGTTCGTTCCGCAGCACGCGCACCAGGGGGCTGGCGTGGGAACCCCAGGAATAGGCCGCCTGGGTTTCAGCAGGCCCGCCTCCCACCACGCGGATCATGCGCTTGCGCCACAGTTCGTTGTACGACGTGTTGAAGATCAGATTCCGGTCTCCGGCCAGGTTCAAGACTTCGCCGGCCGGTTCTCCGAAATCATGGCAGCCGACACAATGCCGATCGAACACCGGCTGGACCCGGGTCCGGTAGCAGAACGTCTCGGACGAGCCGCGCCACCCGGTGAGGGCCGCCGGCGGATCGTGCAGGGCCAGCGGCAGGGCCTGGCCGGTCGCGGAGAGCGGCCCCGAGCGGCGATCCTCGTGACAGCCGACACAGCCGGTCGTCTCCCCCGACTGGACCACCGTCCCGCTGCGCATCGACTGGACCATCTGACCGTCTTCATCCAGCAACTGGAAATAGAGGAACGTATCGGAGGGGACGGTAAAGTGGGCGGAGCCGTCGGGATGGACAGGCACGGTCCCCAGGATCCGTTTGGTTTCGAAGCTGTGCCAGTTGACACCCGGGTGATGGACCCCTTGTCCGCTCCACACGCCGGGCACCCAGTAGCGTTTTTCCGGCGATTCGACGACCCGCAGGTATTTGACCGTGCCCCGGGGCACTTCGCGCAGCGTGTCGCCCTGATAAACGTCCTGGACGAACATCACGCCGGGCGCGTTGTCGAAATCGCGGCGGGACGGAATGATCGCCGGCCGCTCGCGAGGCGCCAGGGGGACCGGATTGAAACAACCGGGGGATTCCGCGTGCAGCAGCAACTGGTTGCCGAACCGATCCATCAGGAAGATCCCCGTCCGATTGGATGCATCTCGCGTACCGCCGCTGCCCTCGGTCAAACGGGAGACCAGAAAGAACGTGCCATCCAGCGGCTGAGGATCCTTGTACTTGGGCCGGACCCCCATGAACACATCCCAGGCTTCGTTGGCCGTGCCGGGGTCGCGCACCCGATCCATCGCGCTTTCGGGCCAGATGCGTTCCACCGGCGCCCGCCCGTCCAGACCCCGCCGCCGATCGATCAAAGCCAGCGCTCCCCAGGAGAGATCGTGGCAGGACGAGAAAACGCACAGCGCCTGCTGCGTGCCGGGCAGCAGCCGGGCATCGATCACCGCGCCGGGAGCCGGAGTGTAATTGCCCCAGTAAATCGCCTGATTCGTCCCGTCCGGACTGACCGTCCACAACGCCTGGGCATCGCCGAAGTTGCGGTCCACATACTCCCAGCGGTCGTACAGGATGCGGCCATCGGGCAGGATGTCCGTGGCCCGGTCGAACAGGGTGTTCTTGGTGATCTGGTGCGGATTGGCTCCGTCGGCTTCCATGACGTACAGGTTGGCGCTGATGTGCCGATTGCACATCACATACTTCGGCTCGCGGGTCGAGGAGAACACGATCCGGTCGTCCGGCAGGTATAAGGGATGGAAATCGTCGGCGTCGGGCAGATAAGTCAGTTGCCTCAACCCGCTGCCGTCGCGGTGGATTTCATAGATATGGAAGCTGTCGTCGCGGTCCTGGCGCATGGCGAACACGATCCGCTGGCCGTCCCAGTGCACGCGGGGGTCGCGGACGACGCCCTCGGGCGCCTCGAGCAGCGTGCGGACCTCGCCTCCGGCGGCCAGATCGAAAATCTTCAAGGCCGAACCCGGCCGGAAATGACCCTGGTTGAATTCGTGCTCGGCGTCCGGCGAAAAATTGTGCGTGTTGTGATGGTCGTAGGTGTACTGCTGCCGCACCAGGAACAGGATCGGCTGGCCGCTGACCAACGGGTTGGCCACCAGCGCCTGGTAGCGCAACGCGTCAAACTCGGCTTGCAGCTCTTCCATCTGCTGGCCGGGCGAGGCCGCCATGCGGGCTTCCAGCCGGTCGAGTTGCTGCAGGTAGTCGGCGCCTTGCGAGTACTCGCGGGGGAAGCGATCCCGAAGATGCTCGATCGCTCGGCGGAGCGGTTCATGTTGGACCGCCAGCCGGGCCTGGACGCGTTGGGCCGCTCGCCGCTGCGTGGCTTCCGGATCGATCCGCCCTTCGGCGCGGAAGTCGTCCAAGGTGATATGCCCCCAACTGCCCGTATGCTGATCGACCAGACGGAGGAACATCCGCTGGCCGATCCAAGGGCGAGTATCCCATTCGATGCGGTGCATGGTCTGGCTGTTGCGCCCCCGGGCGTGCAGCACCTCTTCGCCGTCTTCCGTGCACAGCGCGACGTAGGTTGTCGAATGCGAACCACCGCCGACCAGCAGGGAGGCTTCGGGGCCGGTCAGCACGAACACGGGCGATTCGACCACGCCGGTTTGCGAGTCGTCGGGCCGGTCGCTGTCGGACCGTTCCAGCGTTGTCAGGTAATAGCTGCCCTCGTTGGTGTAGGGCACCCCGTCGTGATGGAACTCGAATTCCCGGTCCCCCAACAACTTGCTGAATTCGCCTTCGGTGACCTGCCAACCTTGGAGGTCCCCGGTTTCGAAGTGGAAGTGCACGCCGGGTTCGTCCGCGGCCGGCATCCCGTTGCCGAACAGCCCGATCAGCAGGAGGACCGCCAGGCACCGCTGCCGCCGGCGGGTTATCCGATCGTTGCCGAAGCCGATCCGGTGGGGTGACTGCCCCGAGATTGCCTGAGCGCATCGCGGCCGGGCGTCGATCCTCATCAACCGGTAAAGTACGGACATCGGACGCATCGCAAGACTCCTTGGAGAATTCGGTTGTGTTGGCCTCTCGGG
>SLEY01000139.1 GCA_007124535.1 Planctomycetaceae bacterium | reverse complement strand
TCCAGAACCGGGTGGCCGTTTGCATGACAAATTCGACCGAGTTCCGATCCGTGACGGTCCCGTCGCGCCAATACCACCAGAAATTCCCATAATCCGGGCTATCCGGGTCGCGGTCCTGCATCCGCGTCAGCAATTCCAGCAGGCGTGGCAGTCGGTCAGCCAGCTGATCGGCTTCGGCCAGGGTCAAGGCATAGGCCATCACCCCGCGGGCGGTAAGGTTTTCGTCCGGCGGTTCCGGCTGGAAACGGCTCTGCCACCGCCATTCCTCGCGCGCCGCCACTTCCGAAAACAGGGCCGTCGCTTCCAACCGCTGTGGCTGGCCGTACGCCATGCTCACCAACCCCCCACATGCCACCCCGAGCCAGAGGGGAAGTTTTGCGAAGGGAATCCTTGCGACAAGACTCCAGAAGATCGCGATGGCCCGCATTGAAGAACCTCGGTGTTTCCCAAAAAATCGTGTCCGCTTGTTCAGCGCCCCGCACCGGCAGGTGCGGGCCGTGTCGGTGTCGCGAGTCGTTTTCGGCAAGCGAGGTTTGCCAGAGAAAGCGGTTGGGACGCAAACGACGGTCGCCCCCGGATACCCGTTCGCATCCCCGGCTATTCGTCAGCGGGCGGGCGGTCCTCCGGCACGATTTCTACCAATTGCAATTCGAAATCCAAAGGCTTTCCGGCCAGGGGATGATTCGCGTCCAACTTGATGGCCTCCTCGCCCACGTCCACGATTTGGGCGGGGAAAGCTTGCCCGTCTTTCGTCCGCAACTGGACCTGCTGGCCCACTTGCGGTTCGATTTCCGCGGGCAGTTGGTCCTTTTGGAACTCGGCTACCAACTCCCCACGATGCGGGCCATAGGCCTGCTCCACCGGCAGGTGGACGTTCTTCGATTCCCCGGGTTCCATACCGACCAGGGCCTCTTCGACCCCCGGAATCATGCCGCCCTGGCCCAATTGCATTTCCAGGGGGGCCCGATCCTCGGTCGTCCCGAAGACTTGGCCATCGTCCAAGCGACCAACATAATGGAACCGGATGGTATCCCCATTTTGGGCGCGTTGGGTCTCGGTCATCATCAACTCCTTTCGTTGTGTTGAGGCCTGAGTCCAGCAACGTTTTGCGCCGCCAGCTGTTCAAGGGATAGATCCTAGCCCACTTTCCCGGCAAGACAACCCTTCTGCCGGCCCCGTCTCGCGGCGGTGCTGGCCGGAATTGGTCGGCCGGGCGGGGTGGCACCCGGGCCGCCGATGGCTAAAATATGGGCTGACGCCCCTCCCGCACTCCCCTTTCGAGGAAAGGTTTTGTGACGAGTTTTTCCCCACAATCGAAGTCGTCTGCCGTTTCGAACCGGAGCCTCCAACTCGCCCTGGCCGCGGCGCGAACCGCTGCCGAAAACCGGGGTCAGGACCCGGTCGTGTTGGACTTGCGGAACATGACCTCCTTTTTCGACTTTTTTGTGATCGCCTCGGGAGCCAGCCGCCGCCAATTGCACGCGATGAGCGACGAAATCGATCGCGTCTTGGAGAAGGAAATGGGTGATCAGCGGCTGGGCATCGAAGGCTATCAGGACAGCCGCTGGATCCTGTTGGACTATGGCAATGTGGTGATTCATTTGTTCGAGGACGATTTGCGCCGTTTCTATGATTTGGAGAATCTTTGGGCCGAAGCTCCGCGAGTGGATTTGAGCGAAGTTTTGGCGGACATTTGACGGTTCTCTGGCAGCTGGCCGACCCAGCCGCCCGCGGCGCGGTCCCGCACACCGCTCGGTCCCGCACTCCAGCTTTTTTACCCCCCTCCAGGATGTAGGTGAGCATGAACCTGTTGAAGGAATTGCGCGAGCGTTTCCGGTCGGCTTTAGGAACTCTGGTAGATAACCCGGAAGAGTTATTGGAGATGGTCCGCCCGTCCCAGGACCCGCGTTTCGGCGATTACCAGGCAAATTGCGCCATGCCCTTGGGCAAGCGGCTGGGAAAGCCCCCGCGCGAGATCGCCGCCCAGATCGTCGCGCGACTGGAGTGGGACGAAATGTGCGAACCGCCGGAGATCGCCGGTCCCGGTTTTATCAACCTGCGGCTTCGCACCGACTGGATGGCCACCCGCCTGCGGGAGTCGATCCAGGACTCGCGTGTGGGGGTCGAACCGGTGGAGACTGCCCGCACCTATGTGGTCGATTATTCGTCACCGAACGTTGCCAAACCCATGCATGTGGGGCATATTCGCAGCACCGTCATTGGCGATGCCCTCTGCCGGATCCTGCGTTTCGCGGGCCACCGGGTGATCAGTGACAATCATCTGGGGGATTGGGGAACCCAGTTTGGCATGATCATCTATGGCTACAAGCATTTTCGGGACGAAGCGGCTTTTGCCGCGGCGCCGGTCGGCGAGTTATGCCGGTTGTACCAATTGGTAAGCCAGTTGGTTGATTATCATGAAACGCGGCGGCGTCTGCCGGATTGGGAACGCCGGGTGGCGGAACGGGAGGAGGCGGCAGCGTACCAGGAGGCGGAGGCCCTGCCCGCCGGGGGTGCGGAACGAAAGCGGGCGGCCAAACGGCTGCGCGGACTGCAGGCACAGGCGGCCGAAGCGCGGGCCGAATTGGCACAGGCTCAAGAAAAACTGGCGGCAGTCGAACGGTCGCCCCGCCTGAAATCCCTGGTGGCCGAACACCCGGACATCGCCCAAAACGTGCTCCAGGAAACAGCACGCCTCCATGCCGACGATCCCGAGAACCTGGCGCTGTGGCACAAGTTCCTGCCCAAGTGTTGCGAGGATATCCAACGCCTGTACGACCGCCTGCATGTCGCGTTCGATTACACGCATGGGGAGAGCTTCTACCAAAAGCATTTGAGTTCGGTAGTCCGCGATTTTCTCGATCGGGGATTGGCCTGCATCAGTGACGGGGCCGTCTGCGTGTTCCTCGACGGCTTCGACACGCCCATGATCATTCGGAAAAGCGATGGCGCGTACCTTTACGCGACCACCGATCTGGCCACGATCGCCTACCGGATGCGGGCATTCCAACCGGATGCGATTTTGTACGTGGTGGATCATCGCCAGTCGGAACATTTTGAGAAGTTGTTTGCCGCGGTGCGAATGTGGGGTTACACGGACGTCGAATTACAGCACATTCGTTTCGGGACGGTTTTGGACGCGAAGGGCAAGCCGTTCAAGACGCGGGCCGGCGATACCGTGGGACTGGAGGGCCTGTTGGACGAGGCGGTTCGCAAGGCGCACGACGTCGTCCGTGCCAACGACGATGCCAAACCCGGGGGCGCCGAATTGGACGGAACTCAGCGGCGGCATATTGCCGAGGTGGTGGGGCATGCGGCGATCAAGTACGCCGACCTGTCGCAGAACCGGACCAGCGATTACATCTTCAATTTCGATAAAATGGTGGCCTTGGAAGGCAACACGGCCACCTACATGCAATACAGCTATGCCCGGACGCAGAGCATTTTTGCCAAGGGAAACATCGACGTGTGCCGCCTGCGCGCCGCGGATGCGGCCCTCCGCTTGGAGCATCCCGCCGAACGAGCCTTGGGGCTGGAGTTGCTGCAGTTCGCCGAAGCGATCGAGGAGACCTTGGTGGACTATCGGCCCAATCTGCTGACAGGGTATCTTTTCGAACTGGCGCGCCGGTTTTCCGAGTTCTACCAGCAGTGCAAAGTGCTGCAGGCGGAAACGGAATCGGTGCGGACCAGCCGGTTACTGCTGTGCGACCTGACCGGCCGCGTGATCCGCTGTGGATTGGACCTGTTAGGAATCCAGGTGGTGGACAAGATGTAGCCCCGGCGGCGCCCCGATGGAAACCGATTCACTTGAAACATCCATCCTAAGGATCGGAGTTCTTCCCATGAGCACCTCGTCTTTGGAACACGCGGTCGATGCGGCCGCTTTTGAATCCGAGTTGCGCGCGGTCGTTCGCGGCGACGTGTCCTTCGATTTGGTCAGTCGAGGCATCCATGCCACCGACGCCAGCCATTACCAGATGATGCCGGCCTGTGTCGTGGCGCCGCGCGACGAAGCCGATCTGGTCTCGGCGATGCAAGTTGCCCACCGTTTTTCCGTGCCGATGACGATGCGCGGCGGCGCCACCTCCCTGTCCGGCCAGACCTTCGGCACGGGGATGGTGTTGGACGTGTCGAAGTACCTGGATCGCGTGCTGGAAGTCAATGTGGACGAGCAGTGGGTACGGGTTCAACCCGGGGTGATCCGCGACCGCTTGAACGCCCAACTGGCGCCGACGGGACTGCACTTGGCCCCGGATCCGGCCACTGCCAATCGGGCGACGGTGGGAGGCATGATCGGCAACAACGCGTCGGGGACCCGATCGATCGTGTATGGAAAGACGATCGACCATTTGATCAGTTGCCGGGTGGCATTGGCGGACGGCACGGTGATGGACTTGGAACCCCTTGACCCGATGCAATGGCAGCAGCGGAGCGAGGGAGCGGGTCGCGAGGCCCGGATTTACCGGGGGGTTCGGGACCTTTGTGCGGAGAATCGGGAGGAAATCCTGGCCCGTTATCCTCGGGTGATGCGTCGCGTCGCGGGTTATAACCTGGACGAATTCGTCGACGGAGCGGGTTATACGGGCCCGATCGGCGGGCGAAATTACCGCGGCCCGGGCGTCTGGAATCTGGCCCATCTGATGGCCGGCAGCGAAGGCACGCTCGGGTGCTTGCTGCAGGCCAAGCTGCGCCTTACCCCGTTGCCCTCGGCGACCGCACTGGCGATCGTCCACTTCGACGACGAATTGGAAGCGCTCCGGCATGTCACGGAGATCCTTCGGCACCAGCCCAGCGCGGTGGAATTGCTGGATGCCTTGGTGCTGCGCGAGGCGGTGGTCAATGCCAGCACGCGGGCGCTGGCCACTTTTCTGGAAGGCCAACCCCGGGCCGTGTTATTGGTCGAGGTGTTTGGCGACGACGCGGCCGGCGCCCAACGGCGGATCCGCGCGCTGGTCGACGACTTGCGAGCCCGCGGGATCGGTTATGCCTGGCCGATCCGCACCGACGTGCCGGGCCAGGCGAATGTCTGGAACGTCCGTAAACTGGGGTTGGGTTTGATCAGCAATGTCCGCGGTCCGGTCAAGGGTCAGGCGTTTGTCGAGGACGCGTGTGTTCCGGTCGAGGTGCTGGCGGAATACATCGAGCGGTTGCAGCAGGTCTGCCGCGAGGAAGGGGTTTCCACCACCATGTATGCTCATGCCAGCGTGGGGGTGCTCCATTTCCGGCCGCAGCTGGACTTGCACTGCCCCGAGGACCAGCAGAAGATGGTGCGGATCGCTCGGCGGGCGTTCGAAATGGTTTGCCAGTACGGCGGCGCGTTTTCCGGCGAGCATGGGGACGGGGTGGTCCGCGGCCAGTTCCTCCTGGATTTTTACGGCCCGCAGTTGTATGAAGCGTTCCGGGAACTCAAACGGCTGTTCGACCCGGACGGATTGATGAATCCAGGGAAGATTGTGGACACGCCGCCGATGACCGACCATCTTCGCTACGGTCCGCCCTACCGTAGCGTCCCGTTGGACACGCACTTTCATTACCGCTCGCAGGACGGTTTCCAGCTGGCGATCGAACAGTGTAATGGTGTCGGGGCCTGCCGCAAGCTGGAGGGGGGAACGATGTGTCCCAGCTACATGGCGACCCGGGACGAAGAAGCTTCGACACGCGGCCGAGCCAACGCCTTGCGATTGGCGCTGACCGGCCAGTTGGGCGAGCATGGTTTGGAGAGCGACCGGATCCAGCAGGTCCTGGAACTCTGTTTGGCCTGCAAAGCTTGCCAGACCGAATGTCCCAATGCCGTCGATATGGCTCGGCTGAAGAGCGAAGTGCTCCAGATGCACCATGATCGGCACGGAGTGCCTTGGGGGTATCGGCTGGTGGGCGGCCTGCCGGAGATGGCCAAGTGGCTGGCCGGTCCTCCGGCACATCTCGTCAACCTGTTGGCCCGTCTCCCCGGCTACAGTTGGGTGCTGGAGCGGTTGGCGGGTCTGGATCGCCGCCGTCGCCTGCCCGCATTCGCCACGCGCACGCTCCGCCAGCAGGTGCGGGCGCGGACAAGGACTCGGAAAGAAAACGAAGCTCCCGCGGGCACACGGGGCCGGGTCGCGCTGTTCGACGATACCTATGCCAATTTCCTGGAGCCCGGCGTGGGATTGGCAGCCATCGCGCTGCTCGAAGGCTGCGGGTACGAAGTGGTCCTGGCCCGAGCCGGTTGCTGCCAGCGACCGCGACTGTCCAAAGGCCTGGTGCGGGCCGCGAAACGACATGGGACGCGGACCTTGGAACGGCTGGATCCGTGGGCCCGCCAAGGCATCCCCATCCTGTGCCTGGAACCGTCCTGCGCTTCCGCCTTGGCCGACGACTTGCCGGACTTGATCGATGACCAGGCGTTGGGACGCCGTGTCGCGGCACACATCCACATGCTGGACGGTTTTCTCGATGCGGAAGTGGCCGCGGGAAAGATACCCCCGCTGACGGCCCTCGGCGATCGCTTCCTGCTGCACGGCCACTGCCATCAGAAAGCCGGTTTCGGCACCGCCGCCATCCATCGCCACTTCGCGCGCTTGCCCCAAGTCCGCTTTCGCGAGGTGGATAGCGGTTGTTGCGGTATGGCCGGCTCCTTCGGCTTTGAACACTACGAACTGTCCCGCCAGATCGGGGAACAGCGGCTGTTTCCCGCCGTCCGCGACGCGGTCGCTCGGGGCGAAACGATCATCGCCTGCGGTACCAGTTGCCGCCAGCAATTGAAGGATTGCCTGGAGGTCACCGCACGCCACTGGGTCGAAGTCATGGCGCCCGGTATTCCACAGCAGCCAGCAAGATCGGGCACGACATCGAGCCTGGCTTGAAATGGCTCCCCTGGCCAGGAATATCCCAAGGCGCCTCCCTCACCTCCCCGCTCGCGGGGAACCGCTGACTTGACAATCGGACCCGGCCTGACCAATAATCAAACACCGGTTGTTGGACACGAGGCAAAACGTCGGCAAGACATCAAGTGAAAGGAGAATTTCATGGGGACCCGGGACGAATACGTGAAGCAGCTCCAGGCGAAACTGGATGAATGGAACGCGGAAATCGACAAACTGGAAGCCAAGGCGCGGGGCGCCCAGGCCGACATTCAGGCGAACTTGGATCAGCGGGTGACGGAATTGCGTTCGAAACGCGCCGAGATCGAGCAACGGTTGGAAGAACTGCGTCATGCCAGCGAAGGGGCGTGGGGAGACATGAAAGCCGGTCTGGAATTGGCTTGGGAATCGCTCTCGGAATCTCTCAAAAGTGCCTGGTCCCACTTCGAATGAATGGATTGGTCATTGGTCATTGGGCATTGGGCATTGGGCATTGGGCATATATCCCCGCCAATCTGTCACTTCAGCGATCCTAAGAATCTATCGCGGACCGGCCGCCGGTATCGCGGAGCGGCTTCCCGCCGCTCGCCGCACCGACAATCGCCGCTAATCCACCTCGGGCGGCACGTTGCCGTACGACCAGGGCGCGTGGAAAGGCGGGGCCTTCGGCGGTTCGGGGAGGGCGCCCGGCTCCAACTGCTTGCTCAGCGCGATGCCCGCCTCGACGATACGCGTGGCGGCTGCCGGCTCCAGGTTGCTGTAGGAGGTCAGCCGCGTTTCGTACCCGCCCCCGCCCGCACCTAACGCCTCTTCCGTGGGAACGTAGCCCACGCAGCCGTTCGCCAGCATGACGGGAAAGGTGAACGGAAACAGGCTGCCGGCCTTGATGTCAAGCCCCCGACTGGCAGAAGAGCTCGGCCGGATTGGTGACGAAGACCGCCGGGCCGAGTTGAATCGCCTGAACCTCGACGTCCTTCGTCGGCTCCTTCTGCAGCAGGGCGTCCAGCAGCACGATCTCCTTGGCAAACGTCCATTCGGTCGCGCCCATCTCTCTTGGTTCCCGCTTGACCCGTTCCAACGACTCCTCCACGCGTTCGGGCCGGGGCACGCGGCGGTTGAAGGTCAACTCGATCGGAACGTACTGCCCCGCCGCAAGGGCCTCGCCATCGGTGACATAACGGCGCAGCGTCATCTGGCAGCAGCGAGCCGCGTAGAACCCGGCGAAGGGCCCGACCGGCACTCCTGGCCAGGCTGGCGTGCCAACGCCCGCTCGACGCCCTCTCGCGATGTCAGTTCCATTTTGCGGCCCTATCTCGCGGCGGACAAAGCCCCCACGCCTGCCCGGCCAGGCGGCGCTCCCTTCCAAACGCGTTTCCAATTCCATCGCCCGAACCGCCTTTTCCAAACGGGCATCCACTTCCGCTGTCAGCGGGAGCATCGGCGGACGCACTCCGCCCACCTGCCGACCACACAATTCCAAACCCCGCTTGATCACCGCAACCGAGCAATCGTGTAAGGGTCGCTCTCAGCACCCTTGAGATACCGGACAATGACTTCCCGGTACAGCCGCTCCCGCAATGCTACGGATAAGTGCACGCCCGTCATCGGCGGGTTGTTGTAGACCATGATCGGCAGTGAAATCGACTCGCGCACCGCCCGGAAATGGGCATACAACTCACGTTGCGTATGCACCTGGTACCAGGGTGCGATCAGCAGAATCCCGTCATATCCCAGTCGCTCCGCATAGCGGCAACGCTCGATCGTGTGACGCGTCGACATCCAAGCGCCCCCGGCCAACACCGGTACGCTGCTGTCCGACTGCTCCTTCACCACCCCCAACACCGACTCCCATTCCTGACGGCTGAGGTTCATGAACTCGCCCGTGCTGGAGCCTGCGCACAGACCGTCCGCTCCGCCCTCGATCATGAAATCCACATGCTCGCGCATCCGCCCTTCGTCGAATTCCCCGTCTTGGTCAAAGGTTGTTATCAAAGGGGGATACAAACCGCGAAACCCAGTCATCAGGTTACTCCTCTTTCGTCCTCACAAAATCAAGAAAAAATCCTGGCCCCCGCCGGGCTGCTCGTTACGGTGTTGCCAAGGATTCCACTGGAATGATCGCCAGCTCGGCACTGTTGCGATTCCCGCCCCGACCGCCACAATTCGAGTAAATCACATACAAATCACCCTCATGCTCGACCGCATAGGGGTACGAAAGCCGCGCGTTGGGATGCGACTCGCCCGGACCCTCATGCACCGCGTCGCGAATCCCGTAGACCGCAGAAAACAAGCGTTCGCCCGGACGAGTCACGGCGATGGTCAGCGGCGAACGCCGGTTGCCGCTGTCCGCCGTCGTCGTGCAGATCAGGTAATGCTGACCCGTGCTCAACGTCCCCGAGTACGGCTTCGACGCCGCCATCGGCAGGTTGCTGGCCAGCGATTGGGTCCAACTGCGACCATAGTCCTCGCTGATCGCCACCAGCGCCAGCGGTTGACCGCCGTAACGCGAGATGTTCATTACCCAGTTGCCGTCGACGATCACCGTCGATTCGCCCCAAATCGAGCCGACCGACGCATGTTTGGAAATCACCGTCATCTCCCACCGCGTCAGATCCTGGCCGTCGCTGATCGCCACCGCCGGCAGGTGGTCCAGGTCGTACCCCCGTCCCACCCGCGCCCCGGCCATGATCCAGTTCCCGTTCGCCAAACGGATCGGCTCCTGCATCGGCCAGAACCCCTGGTCCACCACGACGCCCTGCCCCTGCCACTCGCCGCTCTCCTCATCCCGAAGGTAAGCCCGAGTATGGGTCCGTTGGAAGCGATCATAGAAGGCTCCCATGAACGCCCACAGCTGGCCTTCGTGAGACAGAAACACCCCGTGGCTGACCGCCAGGTTGTCTTCGCCCGGGTCCATGGTAAAGATCTCGCCCCACGTGCGACCGCCATCCGAACTGACTCGACCCCGCGCTTCCTCCGTCTCCGTGTTCTCGCTGCCCCGATTGTGGCCGAACGAGGCGTAGAGCAGTCCCCCATGCCAGCAGACGGCCGCGCCGTGCAGCCAGTTGTAACCGTCCACTTCCGGCTCCCGCGCCTTGACCACCGAAAATCGCACGTCCTCCAGCCAGGGAATCTCGGCCGCCGGCGGCAGCGGTTGCTCGGGATCCCACAAGACATAACGCGGGTCCTGCGGTAATTCGTGCGTGGCGCTGACCGGGGTGTACCCGGCTGCGATCTCGTCAGCCGACAGGGCCCGGTCGTACAGACGGATCTCGTCCACGGCACCGAACAACTGCTGCATCAACCGGCCCGCATTGTCCACCCCGCCGATCGTCAGCGGCGCGTCGGTCACCGGCAGCGGCCGCCCGAGTTCCGCCTGGGCCTCCAGTTGACCATTTACATACAAGCCGGCCTGGCCCGCGTCCAATGTCACCGCCACCTGATACCAGTGACCGGGAACCGGGCTGGTTTCCGAACCCAGCGTCCGCCACTGGCCATCCCGCCGTACGTACAGCCGGAAACGCTGGTCACGATCGATCATCAGCCCCCATTCCCGCTGGTCCCGATCATAGACGTTCTTGGCCAGGATCATCTGCTGTTCACCGGAAAGGCCATAGACATTCACCCAGGCCGTGACCGAGAAGGTGGCGGTTGAGAAATCCAAGTCGGCGGCAGCCGGGATGACCACGTGATCGGCCAGGCCGTCCAGTCGCAGCGCCTGCCCGCGAACGCCCTCCACCCGCTGGGGATCACCCGCGAGCTGGCCGTGCAGCCGGTTCCCCGAGCTGTCTTCGATGCGACCCTCGTCGAGCGACTCGAAGGTCCAGTGAGCCAGCAATCCGGGTGGCAAGTCTTCGGCAGCGGCCGGGGCCGTCCCGCTTGTCAGGTACCCCCCGCCTGCCAGCAGGATCAGCGTACAAGCGATCTGCCACGCCCGCGACCCGAGCAGAACCGCTCGTCTTATGGTCCGGGCTGCGCGCTCCGTCCGAAGTATCCAACACGTCATGGTTTGGCTCGTTTCGTTCAAGAGTTGGAAAAAAGGGCCTCCCGCAGCCGCATCCGCTGGGGAACTGCGTTGCGCCAAGGGCATCGCCCCACGATCGACGCGGGCTCCGATTATCGTACCAGCAAACGCGGCACCTCGAAATCGTGTTCACTGTTCTCCGCAGGCAAATCCAGCTTGGTCTGATACGGAGGGAACAGCGAGTTGTCGACGTCCGGCGATTCCGGCTGGCTCCCGTCGGTGGCGATGATCGTCACCACATGCAGCCCGCCCACGTGACCGGAGCCAGAACGGGTGCGGACCCGTCCTTGAGAAATCTCGGCTACGCCCGCCGAACCGGTGTTGCCCTGCGCACTGTCCGGCTCCAGCAGAATGCTACCTCAAGGGACCGGTTCGCCATCGAACGTCGCCTGGCCAGACAACCGGAATACGCGAGGGTCGTCCGATCGCCCGCAGGGGCGCACCAAGGACGAAGCCAAGTACAACTTGGCGGAAGCGATTGAGTTGATTCTCGAAGATCGGCTCGAAGTAGGTTTACGTGGCGTTCCTGCTGACGCCATCAAGGAGGTGGTCTCGCTGGGATGAAACGGACGGCCTGGTTGAAACACCTGCGCCGGTACGGATGCGTATTGAAGCGAGAAAGCCGGTCGCACTCGCTTTGGACGAATCCCCGATCTGGAGAAGTGGAAGCCGTGCCCAGACACGCGGAGATCCCCAACAAGCTGGCAAGCAAGATCTGTCGCGGGCTCTCGATCCCCGAAATCGGCTAGTACGACTTGCACACGGGAAGGGGGTAACGAAGCATTGCACGCGACGGCATGGTCTGCGGGGCGCTTCGATGGAAAGGCCGTACCAGTGCTTCGATATGGGGAGTCTGTCGTGGCCGCTTGGCGGTCGGTCTGTGATTTAGGCAGTCGGTTGCTCCCTTGTCCCCTCGGTCCGGGAGCCATGCCTTCGGGTCTCATGCGGTGAATGTCTCGGGCCTCGCCTGAACCTGATCGGCCTGGCGGCCTGCATGGTTTGGCTTGATGCGCATTTTTCCTCCCTTTCCGCCCCACCGGGCATTACAAATGGTCACTGGTCACTGGTCACTGGTCAGGGTTCAGTGTTCAGTGTTCAGGAACCACCAAGCACCAAGCACCAAGCACCAAGCACCAAGCACAAAGCACAAAGCACCAAGCACAAAGCACAAAGCACCAACGTAACGGCTACCGGCCACCTCTTTTCTCCGATCCCCGAGTGCGATGTTGGTGCCCGCCCTGTTTCGGTGAGGCGGAAAGGGAGGAAAAATCGCCTGGTCGAGCCGGGGTGTGCCCGATGGTCCGCGATGCTCGGTACGGTCCGTGAGAAACGGGGACACCCATCCTTTCCCAGGGAAGCTCCAGTAGTTGGGGTGGAAAAAGGGACAGGCAGCCTCCCGAATCTGCGTCAACTGGGGAAAAACACAGGATCGAAATACAGCATTCATCCGAAGAACACCCCCTAATGGACGTCCGTGATCCAGGCGAAGCGTGTGATCTCGAGCAAAGCTGGGTGTCCCCGTTTGGCCCACTCTTCGAGCCGCTCGGAGTTCAGCCGTAATTTTCGGGCAATCGGTTCGACCCCATGTTCGGCGGCCGCTTCGGCAGGCAGCAGCCGCAGGTCTGTCGGAATCCGCCCCGGCCGGCGGCGCCGCAGCCGCCAGAGTTCCAGTTGCCGCGGAGCCTCCCGCAGCCGGTTGCCGGCTACTCCATTGGTTCCTTTCGCATCGGTCGTCCTCCACTTCGAGTGCAGAATCGACCGCCAGTCTACCCCAACCCCCGCTCCCGCTTCATGCACGCTTGCCAAACGCTCTCGAACTCTCATCGGTCCGAAATGGCTGAGTAGCCCCATTTGCACACTTTGGAGTTGACGAAGTATAATTTGCAGGAAATGACGATTTGTTCCGCTCCGGCGATCGAGCCATGGGCTTTTTTCTTCTTGTTTGCGGACGGTTACCAGCCGGAACGGTTGCGGGAATTGTTGCCGGGAGTCGAGGTTCCGCAAGCGATATCCGGGGTCGAAGCGATCGCGGTCAAAACGGAGGATCGGATGATGTACGAACTCTTTCCCGAGAGCGAGACCTGCGATGGATGAGCATCCATGGACCTCCGCCCGGGCGGCCTTTCCACGCTCCCAGCGTTACGACCCGGGCTGGATGATGGACAATCAGATGGGGCCCAACGCCCTGTGGCTGACCGAATGGCTGTGCCAGCGGCTGCCGCTGGAGCCGGAGATGCGGGTGCTGGACCTGGGCTGCGGCAAGGCGATGAGCAGTATCTTTTTGGCCCGCGAGTACCAAGTGCGCGTGTGGGCGGCCGACCTCTGGGTGGACCCGGACGCCAATTGGCAAAGGATCGTCCGGGCCGATTGTGCGGCGCGCGTCTGCCCCTTGCGGGCCGAAGCGCATGCCCTGCCCTTCGCGACCGGGTTCTTCGACGCCCTGGTCTCGATCGACGCCTACCAATACTTCGGCACCGACGAACTGTATTTGGATTATCTCAGCCGTTTCGTGCAGCCGGGCGGCCTGCTGGGAGTGGTCGTGCCCGGGCTCCTGCTACCCCTCGACACGGGCGTGCCACCGCATCTGAGCCGACCGCAAGCGAACGGCAAGGTGTTTTGGGAACCGGAATGCCGCTGCTTCAAAACCATCCCCTTCTGGCAGCGGCTGTGGGAACAGTGCCACCATGTGACGGACGTCACGGTCCAGGCCCAATCCGACGGCTGGCGCCACTGGCGCGACTTCGAGATCGCCCTCGAGCGGGCGGGCAAGAACGCCTTCCCGTCCGATGCCGAAGCACTCGACCGCGACCAAGGTCGATATCTGGGCCTGCTCCGCCTGCTCGCCCGACGCACGGGACCGCCAGGAGAGAACCTGTATTCCACGAATCTGGTCCCGGAGTAAGTTTTCAGAACCGGCCTACCACGTCCGAGCGACGGCTGCCCAGCGACTGGAACACGTTCGCATGATCGATCGCATCGCTGATGAAGCGGGTGGAGCCGTCGACCAGAACGAAATTCACGCCCCCCGGATGGCGCAACCGGAAGCCCCAACTGAGGTTCCAGCAGCTTGTGGAGGTACAATCCGGGTGCGAGATCTCGTAGTCCCTGGCGAATTCGCAAGTCGTGAAATTGTTCAACGGGGTGATGGTCGTGCCGAACGAGCCTCCCCGGGAATTGGCGCGCCACCATCCGCGGCGTTGCCCGGTGGAGAACGACCGTCGAGGCATGCGCATTGCCATTGGCATTGCCATGCCACCAGCAGGGGGCATGATGGTTGGTATCGTCGGGATTCCTCCAGCTGCACGCGGGGAGTGTTTCTCCGACAAACAGTGTGTTTGACGTGCCTCCGGTTACATCGGCGAGTCAGCCACCGGCGAGTCAGCTACCGGCGGGGCGGCTACCGGCGGGGCGGATGCCAGCGGAGTGGCTGCTTGCAGTGCGGCGGCTGACAGAACGGGTACTCGCCACTATCTTCTGCGTTCCCGACAGGTCGAACGACACCCATCCATAAGGTGGCAGATAGGCCTTCAGTTGCAGTGGGACGGCGAGTTCTTGGGAGACAGATTCAGGCCGGAAGAGGACGTGCAACAACGCGGCGGCGACAAAGGCGCCGATCAATTGGGTCATCGCGTACTTGGTCACTTTCCGCCACGGGAAACCGCGGAATGCGGCCAATCATCGCTCCAGCGACGCCGGGTCACCGTCCGGCTCGTGGGCCCCGGGGCGCTCGCTGCAGCACGAACCGTAGGCAAAGCACGAGTAGCAGCGGTGATGCGCCAGCCGAATGCGCACGTCGAGGCTCTGCCGGAGCGTGTCGCCCAGGTCGAACTGAGCGTCGTCGTCGACCAGGGTGCAGGCGTAAACGCGGCACCGGCCGTTTTGTTTCACAATCATCCGGCTATACAGTCACGGGGAAACGAACGAACCGGAAGGGGGTCTTTTTACGCGCAAACTCGCCCCAAGGCCCATATCAGTTTCGCCAAAATTTTGGCAAGAGTCGAGCTGAGGATTATTATGCGAACTCCCCGCTGGAGGATCCGACGGGTCCTGAATCAGGCTCGAGCCGCGTGATCCGCGGCGGCAGCTGGGACGGCACGGCCGGGGTCTGCCGCTCGGCGCTCCGCAGCGGGAGCAGGCCCGGGTGCCGGTTCATGCCGGAGCGCAAGAGCAGCGCCGGGGCAATCCCAGTTAGGCACCCCATGCCGCCAGGATCGGGCGGCAGCCATGGGGAACACGTTGTCGAGAGGGCAACGATGACCAGCATCCAAGGGCGAGCGGTTGTATGTCCGGCTGGGCGCGTCTCAGGTGCGGCGACGGCTGAAGGGGCGGGAGTTCGGGGTGCGGAAGGTCGCCAGCGTGGGGCGGGGCGAAGCGGTGATCTTTCATACGGCCGCTGGACAGCATCTGCGGAAACTGCGATCCCTCTTCCAAGACGTGGTGGCCGAGTCCGGCGAAACGGCTGACGAACGGGCAGCCGACGCGGGTGGTTCCCGCGAGTCCAACCAGCCGTCTTGACGCCGGCAGCCAGCCGAGCCACTGTTCGAGTCGCTCGGAGTTCAGCCGCAATTTTCGGGCAGTCGATTCGACCCCTTGTTCGGCGGCCGCCTCGGCAGCCAGCAGCCACAACTCTTTCGGAATCCGCCCCGGCCGGCGGCCCCGCAACCGCCAGAGTTCCCATTGCCGCTGAGCTTCCCGCAGCCGGTCGCCGGCCGCTCCGTTCCTTCCATTTTGCATCGGTCGTCCTCCACTTCGAGTGCAGAATCGACCGCCAGTCTACCCCAACCCGCGCCTCCCCTTCATTCACGCTTGCCGAAAACTCACGCTCTGCCCTGGGCTGATTTGTTGCGGCCCCTTCGGGGTCGGGCGCACGGGGAAAAACGGAACCAGAATTCCCGGCAAACGGGAGCCGTTTCGCATAGTCGCTGAGAGACGAAATGACCTCGGGAAAACGGATGGACGCTCCTGTTGGCCGCCGATGCTGCAGCTCAATCGATACGTGCGTTTTCTGAGGAATGGCAGGGGGATTCCACGAGGTTTGGAGCTGACCCCGGAGGAGAACGGCCAGGCGAAATCGGCACGTATCCGAGCACCGGTTCCTGGCTCCCAATCTGGTCGGAAGACTGGTTCCTTTTCTCGTCGGAATTGGCATTTCCGGGCGAAATGCGGCGATGCCGCAATTTTCGTCCTGATTTCATGAACACCGAACCACGAACCACGAACCACGAACTAACCCAGGTTCGACAGTTTGGGGCTGGCTTTTGGGGCCGGCGACTTCGGGCATGCCGGAAAAATCTGGATTTGGTCGAAGATGGCCGGTGCGGGACCCCGGAGACACGTAGGGTAAACT
>SLEY01000513.1 GCA_007124535.1 Planctomycetaceae bacterium | reverse complement strand
TGAACAATAAGAAGCGCCGAGAGATCACCCAGTTGGAGGAGGAGGGCAAGATGACGGTGCAGATTCTGGGTAGCGAAGGCCTCTTTCCCGAACACTTGGAACTGGACTGCCGCGATGTCGAAGGCAACGAAATCCGCTTGCCGATCTAAACTCGCTACGTCTCCATGTCTTGAAGTCCCTCGGTGGGTGGTTAACATGGTTCGGAGGTATCGTCTGACGGGAAACGAACGCTTGGGTCGCAGGAGAGATAGGGCACGCCATGCTTGATCGCCGTTTTTGCCACCGTGTTTGGTATTGTCTGGCCTTGGGGGCGCTGGCCTTCGTCACGGCCTGTACGTGGGAAGGCGCCTCGGGCCCGGTGGAATCGCCATCTTCAGCGGCGGATTCTCCAGAGGTGGGGGTTCCGGAATCCGAGCCCCCGGCAGCACCCCTGGGACCGCCGCCTCCGCCCTGCGCTTCCTTCCAGAACATCCGTCCTCAACAATTGGCAACCATGCTGGAAGACAAGGACTTCCTGCTGATCAACACCAACCCTCCCTTTTATGCGAAAATTGAATCCACGGATGACCATTTGCCGTTGGATTCTCCCACAGATTGGATCGAGCGGTATCCGGCAGACCAAGACACGAAAATCGTCCTCTACTGCCATTCTGGGTACACGTCCTTATATGCGGCCCGAGAACTGCAGAACGAGGGCTACACGCAGGTTTTCAATCTGGAAGGCGGAATCACCGCTTGGGAAGCAGCCGGTTTTCCCGTGATCCGTTTTGAGTGATTCTGAGCAGGTTGGACATTCCTGCCCGACGGACGCGTGATCCTCGACAAGAACGTCCCCCTGGAGTAGCCCAGCCCCCCTACACTTAGTCCCCTACACTTAGCCCCCCTACACTTAGTCATCCTTCAATCCCCCGGCTGTTCGACTGAGTGTAATCGACTGAGGCAACTCACAGGGAATAATGTACCCGTAGGGCTGTGGCCGATCTCTGACCGAGCCACCGCGCCGACCGAAGGTCTCCCGGAAGGTTTCGGCGGGGTCAGGAGACCCTCGCCGAACGATAACGAGGTAGATTATTTCCTGCGTGTTGCCTCAGTGTTTCATAAGAAAAAAATCGTCAAGTTATTTTGACGCGACGCCTAACTTCCGGCCTTGATGGTCCTATCACTTGGGATTTGCGGCGCTAGTCCACCAGGATCCGCGTTGGTCCGAGGGGGACCGCCACTTCCTGTCCCCCGGCCTGCCCATCGACGGGTTCTCCGCCGGCAGATTCCTCGTCGGCAGGTTGCTCGTCGGCAGGTTGCTCGTCGGCAGGTTGCTCGTCGGCAGATTCCTCGTCGGCAGGTTGCTCGTCGGCAGGTTGCTCGTCGGCAGATTCCTCGTCGGCAGATTCCTCGTCGGCAGATTCCTCGTCGGCAGATTCCTCGTCGGCAGATTCCTCGTCGGCAGATTCCTCGTCGGCAGGTTCCTCGTCGGCAGGTTCCTCGTCGGCAGGTTCCTCGTCGGCAGGTTCTTCGCCGGCTTCTGCGTCGTCTTTGGCCAGCACGATCCCGCAGATCATCCAGCCATCTTCCTGGTTCTGGATGAACAGGCCGGCGGGGCCGAAGTGTTGGCGAATGTCGTCGAAAGGCGGCAGTTCGTCGCCCCGGATCTGCTGCTCGCGCAGTTCATCGCTGTCTTCCGGGCCCAGCATACGGTTCAGCACGGTTCCCAGCAGGGTATCCGCCTCGGGCATTTGGTCTTGGCGAAGCAACTCGTAGCTGGTTTCGTAGGCCTGATCAGTCCGGTTGAACCAGCGGAAGCTGCTCGGCTCGGCTCCAAAGCGCTCCAGGTGTTCGCTGACCCGCACAAAGTCGTCGGCTTCCTCCAGCGGTTGCTCGGCGCCTTCGAAGACCTGTTCCAGGAAATCGCCGTGCGAGGCGACGATCAGGTATCCGAAGCTGACGGTCAGGGCCGCATGTTCCAGCAAGGGCGCGCCTTCGTCCTCGTCCAGCGGTTCGAACTCGCCAAAGCCGACTCCTGCGATATCCAGTTCTTCGATGCCCAGATCGTCCTCTTCGCGCAGGATATCCCACACCCGCCGGTCGCCAATCATCCGGGGGGTGGCATCCGGGTCGACTTCCATCGCCCGATCCAAAGTGTTCCCGACCACTTGGGAGTCGGTGACTTCGAAGGCGATCAGCCAGCGTTCGGAAGTGGGGGTGATGGGCCGACGGTAATCGGTGATGAAGGTCACACGTTCGCCCAGGTGCTGGACCAATCCCTCGCGGACGTCGATTTGGGGTCCGTTCGGGTCGTATTTCAGGCTTTCCAGAATATCCTCGAACACAGCCGCTCCGGCGATTTCATCGACCAGGGTTTGGGATGCTTCGAAGGCTTCCTGCATTCGCCAGCGGAAGGTCAGATAACTCGCGACTCCGGGGGGCACCCATGCTTCCGGCGCCATGGCGGGGCCGCTGGGAAAGCGCAGCATGCGCGCGGCCAACTCGTAGTTTTCTTCCGAGTCGACCGGGGGGGCATACACGAAGGTGCGGTGGAGGATGTCGGCATCTTCCGCGGTAAAGCTGACCCAGCCGCCCAACCCTTGAATGGCGTCAAAACCCTGCTCCTGCAACACTCGCAGCATATCCGTCCCGCGGCGCTGGCGCCCGCCGGCGGCGGCCCGTAGCGTCTGGGCGTAGCCGAACGGGTCCACGAACCAGCGGATATGCGGTACCGCATCGTCCGAGACCTCCGCGCACCGCGACTGGGTGACAGAAAACGCGGGCAATTCGTCCAGCGATCGGTCGCGTGTCGTCCTGCCGAGCAGGGAGGCCAGAATCCGCTGGATGGTCCCTTGGTGATCGGAGGCGACCAGCTGATCACCACGGATGAAGTAATAGGCTTGGGCCGCTTCCGTTTCACCCGTCTCTCGGGGAAGAAGATATTGGATTACGTTCACTCCCTGGATCATCTGGACGCGGCGGCGCGCCCCTTTCTCCCTCAGCTCCTCGGCCAGCCGATCGAGCAACTCATTCGCTTCTTGCCGCCGCCCGCTGATGTCGACCAACAGCGCGGTCGCATGCTGGGTATCGTCGCCTTCCGGCTGGAGGGTGGCCAGACAAATCTCACCACCGTAGATATTGCGCAAATCATCCAAGGTGATGCTCAGGCGGATGCTGGTCCGGCTGAACTTGTTTTCCATTTGGCTGCGGAGATCCTTGAAGAAGGGTTCCATCAGGGGGTTCTGGGCGAGTTTTCCGAGCTGGGTCTGATCGAAGTTTTCGCGGAGTTCATCGGCATCCGGTATCGAGATCCAAGCTTTGGTGGTATCCGGCAACAAGCTCTCGCTTGGCGGCACAGCATCCGCCGTTAGGGGCAGCGCTAATGGCAAAACGAGTGCCAAGTAGGAGAGAAAGGCGAGTCGATTCACAGTTTATTCTCCTTCACAGGGGACGTACTGACGTGATTGCGTCTACCGGACATCATACCCCAAGACGTCATTTTCGGCAAAGTTCGCCCAAATGGGCCACGGGAGGGGCGCAAGCCCCACCTCGTAATGTTTGGTGGATTGGATTGGCACGGTGGGCGGGGGAGTTTTTTCGTCACCCCGGGCCCCTGGTTTGACAGCACGTTTTTTGCCGCTTAGTATTAACGGGTTATCGGTGCGCGCCCGGCTCGTCTTCTACCCCAACACCCGCGAGGTTTTCTTTGACCACACCCAGCCGCAGTGGATTATTTCGGCAGGCAACAGATTGCCGCTTGGACGCTTTTTCGGAGAGCATCAGTTTTGATCGCCGCCTGTACTCTCAGGACGTCACGGCTTCGATGGCCCATGCTCGGATGTTGGCCTCGGTCGGACTGCTAACCGAAGAGGAGTGCGCCCGGATTCTGGAGACTTTGGCAGAAATCCAGGAAGAGATTGCGGAAGGTCGTTTCGAATTCCGCATCGAACTGGAAGACATTCACATGCACATCGAGCGGGCTCTAATTGCTCGTCTGGGGGACGTTGGTCGCAAGCTGCACACGGGCCGCAGCCGAAACGATCAGGTGGTCACCGATCTGCGATTATGGATTCGGGAGGCGCTGGACCGGGTGGATGGGCTCCTGCTCCAATTGCAACGGGCCTTTTGGGGGCGTTGTGCGGGGGACCTGGATGTGGTCCTGCCCGCCTACACTCATCTGCAGCGTGCGCAACCCGTACTCGCGCCTCATTATTGGCTGGCGTACTGCGAGAAATTCGCACGGGACCGCCAGCGGTTGGCCGATTGTCGAAAGCGGGTCAATGTCTGCAGCCTGGGTGCGGCAGCGGTGGCTGGCACCAGTTTGCCGATCGACCGGGACGATGTGGCGCGGCGATTGGAGTTTGCCGGGGTGGCGGCGAACAGCATCGACGTGTCCAGTGATCGGGATTTTGTGCTGGAGTCCGCCTTTGCGCTGACATTGATTGCCGAGCATTTGAGCGTGTGGGCGGAGGAGTGGATCTTATGGTCGACGGCGGAATTCGGTTTTTTGCGTCTTCCGCAGTCGTTTTGTACGGGTTCATCGATCATGCCCCAGAAGATGAATCCGGACGTGCTGGAATTGATCCGTGGCAAGACGGCACGGGTTGTGGGGAATTTGCAGACCTTGCTGGTTCTGGTGAAAGGGTTGCCGCTGGCGTATAACCGCGATTTGCAGGAGGACAAGCCGGCTTTGTTCGATTCCTTCGATACGGTCGAGGCATGTTTGGCGTTAGCCGCGCCTGTGGTGGAGGGGGCCGAATTGAATCGAGCGGCGATCGCGGAACGACTGGATCGGGGCCATTTGGATGCCACCACGTTGATGGAGTACTTAATTTTGGAAGGGATGCCGCAACGGTCGGCGCATCATCTGGTGGGGGAGTTCGTAGGTCGTGCGATGGCGCGTGGGGTCAGTTTATCGGAACTGCCGTGGGAGGAGTACAAGCAAGCTTGCCCGCAACTGGAGCCTTCGGTGTATGATGTGTTGGGGGTCGAAAACGCGGTGCGGCGCTTTGTCAGTTACGGTTCGACGGGCATCGCGCCGGTTCGGGAGCAGATGGCCCGTTGGAAAGACAGGTTGGGCATCCCTAGTTAGCCCGGGGCATTGAGTTATGCGATGGACGCTGATGGTGTTTGTGCTACTTGGGGGAGCTGCGATCGCGGTTGCTCAGGGCGCCCGGGATCCGTTTGGGGAGGATCCTTTTGGTGACCCGCCGGCCGGGGCGGATCCGTTTACCGAAGCCCCCGCGATGGAGGATCCGTTTGAGGCGCGGCGGCCCCCCGTGCCGCGAGAAGCGGAGGTGGCCGAAGTCGAAGCGGATCCGGATCGACCCGGGGTACCGATTGCGCCGGACGAAGCGGATCCGGCGGTGTTGGCGATCAGCGAAATGGATTTGACGTCGCCCGAACGTCTGATGTTCGCGGTGCGCTCGCTGTTCGACCTCGGGCGTTTCGAGCATGCGCAATTCTACTTGGCGCGCCTGCTGGACATGGAGCCGGAACCGGAGGTACTGGTCGGGTTTTATGAGCGGTATGGCGAGTCGCTTTTTCATCGTTTACGTTTGCACGCGGCAATGGCCCCCCAGGGAGAGGCCTTGGCTCGGGCGGTTTTAGATGCGAACCATGAAGCGGCTCGGGCTCCTGACCGTTTACAGCGTCTGATCCGGGAGTTCAGCTCTCCCTCGCCCGCTCGGCGGGCCCGGGCGATCGACCAGATGCGGCGGGTGGGCGAGGCAGCCGTTCCCGCGTTCCTGGAGGCCCTGGCGGACGAGACGCGGTCGGACGAGCACGCTGCGATCCGGCGAGGCATGGCGGAGTTGGGCGAGTATCTGGTCCAACCGATGTTGGGGGCATTCCGTACCCCCGACGACGCGCTGCGGGTTCACGTGATCGGAGTGCTCGGCGGCTTGGGAGATCGACGGGCGGTCGCGCCCCTGGTCGGCGCCTTGGTCGACCCCGACAGTCCCCCGGAGGTGTGCGAGGCGGCGGAGGAAGCACTCGTGCAGATCGTAGGCGCCGTTCCCAATCGACGGCAGATCGAGCAGTTTCTGGAACGCCGGGCACGGGAGTATTTCGAAGGCATGCTGCCCGGGCGATTGGATCATGAAGACCGGATCACGTTATGGGGTTGGGACGAATCGCAAGGCACGGCGGCCCCGGAACGTTGGGAGGCGCACGCGGCCTCGCTCCTGCATGCCGCCCGCTTGGCCCGCGACCTCCATCGCATGTCCCCGGACAATCGCCAGCATCAACGTCTGTATTTGGTGACCAATTTGGAGTGGGCCAAGTATTTAGGGGGATTGGATCAACCGTTGATGCTGGAGGAAGATTCGCCTGCGGCGGAAGCCGCCCAATTGCCCCTATCGGCCGTGGAAGATGCCCTGGTCTACGCTCTGGAGACAGGCCGCGAGGCTGCGGCAATGGCGGCGGCCGAGGTCTTGGGCCAGCGCGGAGATGCGGGGCTGTTGGAATCGGCGGGAGGCCAGGCTCGTCCCTTGGCCCGGGCCCTGCGCCACGCGGATCGCCGGGTGCGACTGGCTGCCGCCCACGCCATCCTGCGAATCGACCCTCGTGGACCCTTCGCCGGTTCGAGTCATTTGATCGAGGCCTTGGACTTTGCGATCCGAACGCAGGGAACCCGGCGGGCGCTGGTCGTCCACCCCCGAGTGGAAACCGGGCAAACGCTGGTGGGGCTCCTGGCAGAAATCGGCTTCGAAGCCGATTCGGCAACCACCGGCCGTACCGCGTTCCGCTTGGCCAGCGCCTATCCCGATTACGAATTCGTGTTCATCAGCGATGCGATCGAACGCCCTTCGGCCCGCGATACGATCCAGATGTTCCGCCGGGATCCGCGAACGAATCGGTCGGCCCTCGGATTGATGGGACGTCACGGCACGTTAGCGGATGCGGAGCGTTTCGCCGAAACCGATTCGCTTGTCTTGGCATTCCCGCGACCTTTGGACCAGACGGGGATCGCCTTCCAGGCAGGTCGTTTACTGCGCTTGGCAGGCAGGGGGTTGGTTGGGTATGACGAGCGACTGAATCAAGCCGACTTGGCTTTGCAGCATTTGGAACGGTTGGCAGAGAATCCGCGAATTTACAATTTCTATGACCTGCACCGTCTGGTCCCCACTTTGCGTGACGCATTAGCGACGCCCGAGTTGTCGGTGCGTGCGGCGACGATACTAGGTTATTTGGGGGGACCGGAAGCCCAGCGCGCCCTGGTCACTCTTGCTAGTCAGGAAGCGATGTCGCTCGGTTTGCGGCGAGCGGCGGCCGTGGCCTTTGAACACGCGGTTCAGCAGCGAGGCGTGCTCTTGACTCGCCCGGAAATTCTGCTGCAATACGAGCGGTACAATTTGAGCGAGCGTGCGGACACCGGTACGCAGCAAGTTCTGGGTGCGATTCTGGATACGATCGAATCCCCCACTCAGGCTGCACAAAGCCAACCCGACCCGCCTGCAACCGCTCCCACCGCATCGTAGCGACTCTCCCGACAGGCGTGCCTTGATCCCGGTCCCACAGGATGACTGCATACGGTCCACTGGACGAACAGAGCGACCCGCCGCTTCCCGAAATCATCGGGGCCAGCCCGGCGATGCAGGAAATCTACCGGCTCACCCGCCGCGTGGCACGCAGCAATGCTTCGGTGCTCTTGCTGGGCGAGACGGGCACCGGCAAGGAATTGATCGCCCATGCCATCCATCGTTTGAGTCATCGTTCCAGCGGTCCGTTCATCCGTGTCAACTGCGGGGCCCTGAGCGAGAGTTTGTTGGAGAGCGAACTATTCGGGCACGTACGCGGAGCTTTTACCGGAGCCGTCACCAATCGCATCGGACGCTTCGAAGCCGCCCATACCGGCACGATCTTTCTGGATGAGATCAATTCGACCACCCTGCACCTGCAGGTCAAATTACTTCGCGTGCTGCAGGAACACGAGTTCGAACGCGTGGGCGACACGCAAACCGTGCGCGTCGATACTCGCGTGGTGGCCGCCAGCAACCGCGATCTGATGGCCGAGGTGGAAGCGGAACGGTTTCGCGAGGACCTGTACTGGCGGTTGAACGTCGTGCCCATCGTGATCCCGCCGCTACGGATGCGGCGCGAGGACATCCCGCCGCTGGTGGCCCACTTCCTGAACGATTACAATGAGGCCAATGACCGTTACGTGGTCCATTTGCAACCCGAGGCCATGACGGCCCTGCAGGCCTATCATTGGCCGGGAAATGTTCGCGAACTGCAGAACTATGTCGAGCGGGCGGTGGTGATGGCCGACGGCGACGAGCTGACGATCGATTTGTTGCCGGGAATGGTCACGGGCCATCAACCCCCACGGAGGGGACAGTTCCGGGGGGTGGACATGGACAGCCTGGTCCACGAAGTGGTCCAGCAGGGAGTGTCGGACGCTGGGGAAGCGGCCGAGGATCTTCACGGCCGCATCGTCGATCGGGTCGAGCAGGAACTGATTCGGCAAGTGATGGATCAATGCAATCAGGTGCGCATCAAAGCGGCGGCCCGTTTGGGCATCAACCGCAATACGTTGCACAAGAAGATCAAGGACTATCGTCTCGATCAAGAAGGCGACCGCTGAGCAAGATACTCCGTCACGCCCCGAGCCTTCCCCGCTAGGCTTCGATCTCGGCGAGAACTTCGTCGGGGATGTTGAAATTGGCGGAGACGTTCTGGACGTCGTCATGGTCGTCCAGGGCTTCGATCAACCGTAGCACTTTACGGGCGTCTTCCGGGCCCAGATCGACCGTGTTTTGGGGAACGCGTGTGAGTTGCTTGCTCTCGACCGGCAGACCGGCCGCTTCCAGCGCCTGGTCGACTTGGGAATAGTCGTCGGGTTCGCAGGTGACGACGAATTGGTCCCCGTCCTGTTGGACATCCTCGGCGCCGGCTTCCAGGACGACTTCCATCAGTTTTTCTTCGTCCACCTGTTTTTCATCCAGCAGGAACAGGCCTTTGCGGTCGAACAACCAGGCGACGCAATTGGTGGCGCCGAGTTTCCCGCCGTGCAGTTCGAACAGTTTACGGATTTCGGGCGCGGTGCGGTTGCGGTTGTCGGTCATGATGTCGCACATCATGGCCACGCCGGACGGCCCGTAGCCCTCGTACAGGATCTCTTCGACGTTCCCGCCTTCCAGTTCGCCGGTTCCTTTCTTGATCGCCCGCTCGATGGTGTCTTTGGGCAGATTCACGGCTTTTGCGTCCGCGATGGCTTGTCGCAGCCGCACGTTCATGTTGGGATCACCGCCGCCCAATTGAGCCGCCACGATCAACTGCTTGGAAACTTTGCTCCAGGCCTTGCCACGTTTGTTGTCGACCAGGGCCTTCTTGTGTTTGATTCCCGCCCAATGTGAATGTCCAGCCATCGCTTGCTTTACATCCCGTTCTGCTCGTATTGTTCGATCTTCTTCCGTGTGGCGTCCCGCAAGGACGTCTCACCCTGTTCTTCAAACTCCTGGACCGCCCGCCGCCAGGCCTCAAGCGCTTTTTCCAACTGCCCGACTTTCTGGTAGGCATCGCCCAGATGGTCCAGAATGATGCCGTCCGTCGTGTCTTGCGATACGGCTTTTTCCAGCCAGTGCACGGCCTTTTCGTAGTTGCCCTGTTGGAAGTGCACCCAGCCGAGGCTGTCCAAATAGGCCGCGTTTTCCGGATCCTGCTCGACCGCCCGCCCGATCATCTGCAGGGCCCAGTTCAGATTCCTGCCCTCTTCGGTCCAGAGGTAACCCAAATCGTTCAGCGCGCCGGCATCGTCCGGGAACTCGTCCAGCACCTGCGCCAACCATTCCTCCGCCTCCCCGCGCCGCTCGTCCTTGACGCAGGCATAGGACAGACTCAGCCGGATCCCGCGCAATTCGTCGCGGACCGAAGGGTTGTCGTGAATGTCGTCGAAGCGTTCCAGCACGGCCTGATAGGCCTCCGCCGCCCGGGCGTAGCGCTGCGAGCGCAACAGGACCCAGCCGGGCAGGGACTGCAACAGGAGGGCGTCGGGGTAACGGGCCACGGCCGCTTCGGCGGTTTCCAGAGCCTGATCCAATTCGTCCGCCAGGGCCAAGCCGCGAACCAGATAGAAATAGCCGATCTCCGGGCGCTCCGTGAGCCAGGATTCGTCGACCCCGCGCTGCAGGAGTTCGACTGCCCGCAGAAACTGGTCGTCCAACAGCAACGTCACGCTCCAGCGCAACAAAGCAAGTTCGGCGCCCGCCGGCGGGCGGCTTTCCCCAGCCGTTTCGATCTGTTCCTGAAACCGGTCGTAGTGGCCGGCATGCAGGGCCAGATCGGCGGCGGCCCAAAACACGCCCTCACGGACCGCTCGATCCGGATCCTCATCTTGGCGACGCCGGGCCTCGGCCAGCACCTGTTCGATGAACTCCTCTTCCGCCTCGTCCGCCACTCGCTCGGCCAGTTCCCCTAATTCGCTCAGCAGCAACCCCTCGCGAACGGCTCGGGCCAAAGTATCCAGGAACCCCGCAGGCCGCCGCTGCTGCCGCTGGATATCGGCCAAGGCGGTCCAGGCGGCCGGGCCAGCGCCCCGCTCGACCGCCTCCGCATACCATTGCCCGGCTTCCTCCAACCGCTGCCGCTCCCGTTCCCACTGACCCAGAAAGGCCGGCAGGACCGGATCGGCTTCGGCTTGCTCGGCCAAGCTGGTCAGACGTGCCCGGAGCCGCTCGGCGGCCCCCTCGCCGTGCAGCCGTTCCAGGATTTCCGCCAACAACTCGTAGGCTTCGTGCGGAGCGGTCCCCCCGGCCCGGTCCAGGTACCGCTCCCATGACTCCAGCGCCTGCTCCGGTTGGTCGCGTTCCAGGGCCACCCGCGCCAAGTGGTAATCCACGGTGTCTTCTGGCTCACCCGTTTCGGCCGCCCGGCGGAACATGGCCTCGGCCGCATCCGGACGCCCGTCGGCCAGATAGCTTTCGGCCACCAGCAGGAATGTCTGATCCACCTGGCCCAACAGCATGTTCTGCAGGGTCACATTGTCGGACAGCCGCTCCGGATGTTCCAAAAAGGGCTGGATGCGGGAAAACGCTTCCGCCGCCTCAGCGGGTTCCCCCAGCAGGAAGTGGATGCGGCCCATGTCAAAATACAGCAGCGCATCCCCAACCTCCATTGTTTCGGCCCGCTGCTCCGCATCGACGTGCTGCAACGCGGCCCGGTACAACCGGAGGGCCTGGGACCATTCCTGTCGCCCGCTGGCATGCAGGGCCAAGCGGCGCAACAGGAGCGGTTCCAGTGAGGACAGATCGTCGACCCATTCCATGTAGCGCAGCGCCTCGTCGAAACGCCGCAGGTCGCCGGCCCAAGCCAACACCTGCGGCAGCAGTTCGCGGGCTTCCGGATGATAGCGCCAGGCGCGTTGCAGCCGGCGCAGGGCCTTGCCGAAATCCCGCCGCCGATAGTACACCCGGGCTTCGGCATAGAAGGCGGCCGACGCCAAACGCCGCTCCAAGCGCTCTCCCCGCGGCTCCTGCGGGACCAGCACCGTGACGGGGTCATCGAAGGGGGAGGCAGGCCACTCGATTGCCGGCGCGGGAACACCGGAACCTGTGGCCAACAGCAACAGCAACAAGCAAGACATATTAGCGAGGCTTCTTCCGAGACAACTGCTTGGTGGTCGATTTCTTCCGCTCTGGCGGATCGCCCGGGTCGTTTTCCTTCGGATCAAGGGACGTCGGCTGCGGGACGTCTCCGTCCGTTTCCCCGTTCTCCGACCGCTCTTCTTGGTGAGCCGGGGAAGTGGCGCGTTTGTGAGCGGCCGATTTCCGCGGGGGGGCGCCGGCAGCCTCGCCGGTCGCGGGGGCATCCTCCGGCTGTTCGACCAGGGGCGTTTCCGCGAGGGGCAGGGTTTCCGGCGATTCCAACGGGAGCGTCTCCGGCAAATCTGGTTCTTCGGATGCGGGTTCGGCGAGTCGCGGTTCTTCGGATGCGGGCTCGTCGAGTCGCGGTTCTTCGGATGCGGGTTCGGCGAGTCGCGGTTCTTCGGATGCGGGTTCGGCGAGTCGCGGTTCTTCGGACGCGGGTTCGGCGAGTCGCGGTTCTTCGGATGCGGGTTCGGCGAGTCGCGGTTCTTCGGATGCGGGTTCGTCGAGTCGCGGTTCTTCGGACGCGGGTTCGTCGAGTCGCAGTTCTTTGGATGCGGGTTCGGCGAGTCGCGGTTCTTCGGATGCGGGCGTTTCCGGCTCCGGAGCCGTGATGGATTCGTTGGCCACGCCGGGCTCGGCCGCCGGGCCGGTATCGACCGGCACGTCTTGGAGCGGGGGCGATTCGGTCGGCGACGGCTCAGCGACCGGCCGCTTGGGTAGGGGCTTCTTGCGCGCCGCCTTGAGTTCCCTCGCTTCGCGATTCCCCTTCTTGTCGCCGGCGTCTTCCGGCGAAGTTGCAGCCTTGGAACGCTTGGACACCAGCTTCTGCAAACCCGCGGACAAACACGCCACGATCGTCTGCATCCGGGGACGGTTCGGGCGAGTCGAATACTCCGTACCCAACTGGTGCAGCAACGAGGCAAATTCGATCCCCTTGGTCTTGGGAATCGCCCGCTCCAAACCCGGCACCCGATGCTTGGATGCCTCCGCCTGGGTCATGATGCCCAGTTTCTGAAATAAAGCATAGATGCCCTGACAACAGGGAATGGCATGACCGCCCAACGCTTGCTGTGTCACGTAGCTCACAACAAAGGGAGTCGTGCCGTCAATCGCTTCCAGTTCCTTGACCGCATTGCCCAGCTTGTGTTTCTTCAAATACTCCAAATCAAAGGCGTAATGCGTTTCGAATACACTCTGCAAAGAACGTTTCAAGCGAGTGGCCGCCGCCGCCGGACCCGGCAGGCAGCTGAGCGTTTCGGCTAACTCCGTAATGGTTGTGACCCGCACCTCGTTCCAATCGAAATACGACTGCTGCAACTTGGCAAACGCTTCGTCCGCCGCTTCGAACGGCGCGTTCTCCAGACAACAGGCATACAGCAGATGCTCCAGCACCGTGCGATCGGCCGGCGGACGGATGGGTGTGAAGTGCTCCTTCAGAACCCGATGCACCTCATGGATTAGAACTTGTCGATTCGATGACGACATGAAGACCTCGATCGTTAACTTTTCTTCTCGTGCCCCGCCGTGTTCATTCCGCGCCGGGCGGCGATTCCGCGGGACCGTCCTGTTCCGCCGACTCGTCGTCCGGAATGACCAGCTCGTCGTCCGGCGCCGCGGGCTCCGGCGGGGGGAGCAACTCGCTCAGCAAGCGGCTGACCTCGATCGAGTGCTTCACCCCCTGATCCAGCTTGAAGACCAACTTCGGGGTGTAACGCGTCTCGATCCGCCGGGCAATCTTCTGCTGGAGAAAACCTGCGGCATTCTGGAGGCCACGCATCGACAGATTCTGCTGCTGCTCGTCCCCCATCACGGATACATGCACCTTGGCATGCCGCAAGTCGGAGGAAACTTCGACGTAGGTCACGGTCACATCGCGAATGCGGGGATCCCGCAATTCTGTCAGAATGGCCATGCTGACCACCTCCCGAACCGCTTCGGCAACTTTCAATACGCGTCTGGAACTCATGGCTTCCCACTCGAAAAAAACGGAACAGACGGGGCTCGAGGTCAACGGAACGCCGCAAGCGGGTCGCCGGGGCGCCGGATTCGTTCCCTACCCACCCGCAGGCCAGTCGCTGGGAACTTACAGCGAGCGGGCTACCTCCTCGATGCGATAGGCTTCCAATACATCGTCCTGCTTCACGTCATTGAACCCGGCCAATTTCAAGCCGCATTCCATGCCGCGCGGCACCTCCTTGACATCCTCCTTCTCGCGTCGCAGGGACTCCATCGGATAGTCCCCGATCGTGCGCCCATCGCGATTGACCCGGATGCGGCACCCCCGTTGCAGGGACCCGCGGACCACATAGCATCCAGCCACCGCTCCGACCCGGCTGATCGGAAACACCCGTTTGACCAGCGCGTGTCCCAACTCCACAACCCGTTCCTCGGGCTTCAATTTGCCTTCCAACAAAGCCCGGATCTCCTCGGTCATCTTGTAGATCACGTCATAGCGCCGGATCTCGACCTGCTTCTCATCCGCCAGGCTGCGAGCGCTCTCGTCGGGTATGACATTGAATCCGATCACGACCGCTTCGGACGCATGAGCCAGCATCACGTCGGCCGCCGTGATCGCCCCCACGGCCTTGTGCAGGATCCTGACCTGAACCTCGGGATGTTCCAGTTTCGAAAGCTCTTTCTCGATCGCTTCGATCGAACCCCGTACGTCGGCACGGATGATCAAGTTCAACGTGACCTGTTCCTGCTCAGCTCCCAAGCGGCCTTCAGCCAGCCGCCGCTGGAATTCGTCGAACGAGACGCGGGTCGTGACACCGGACAAGGATCGCTGGCGATGCCGGTTCGCACGTTGCTCGGCAATCTCCCGGGCCTGCGAAATGTCTTCCAGCACCAGGAACTGCTGGCCCGCTTCCGGAGCGACGGTCAATCCCGTGATATTGACGGGCGTCGAAGGCCCGGCACTGTTCAACCGCTGGCCCTTGCCCAGCGTGCTGTACATCGCCTTGACGCGGCCATAGGCCTCGCCGCATACAACGACATCCCCTACCCGGAGGGTTCCTCTCTGGACAATCAGTTTGGCGATCACGCCCCGGCCCGGCTCCTGCTCCGCTTCCAGACACACTCCGACCGCCAGGCGATCGGGGTTGGCCCGGTATTCGTTCATCTCGGCCGTGACCAAGATCGTCTCCAGCAGATCGTCCATGCCGTCACCGTTCACGGCGCTGGTCTTGATCACTTCCACGTCGCCGCCCCATTCGCTGGGCAAAAGATTCTGGGCGGCCAGTTGCTGCATCACGCGATTCGGATCGGCGCCCGGCAAGTCGATCTTGTTCAGGGCCACGATGATCGGCACGTTCGCGGCCCGAGCATGGCTGATCGCTTCCTCCGTCTGCGGCATCACGCCGTCCTCGGCGGCCACGACCAGCACAGCGATGTCGGTCACGTTGGCCCCTCGAGCCCGCATCTCGGTAAACGCCTCGTGCCCGGGTGTGTCGACAAACGAAATCTTCCGGCCGTCTTTGTCGATTTGGTAAGCGCGGATGTGCTGGGTGATCCCGCCGGCTTCGCCCGACACCACATTGGTCCCGATGATATAGTCCAGCAGCGAAGTCTTGCCGTGATCGACATGCCCCAGGAAGGTAACTACCGGCGGTCGCGGTTGGAGCTGGTCGTCGGAGTCCTCCGCTTCGCTCATTTCGACCACGCTCTCCTCCAAATCGGCCGGGGCCCTGATCTCCAACTCGACTCCCAATTCGGCTGCCAGCATCTCGGCGACTTCATAATCCAATTCGGCATTGATATTCAAAGTCGACGTGCCCAACTGCATCAGGGTCTTCAAGACGTGACCTGCGCTGACGCCGGTGGCTTCGGAAAAGCTGCGGACGCTGCACGGCAATTCGAGGGTCGCCAGTTCTTTCCGGGGAGCGGCCGTATTCACATTCCGCCGCCGGGTCAACGTCCGCGGCCGGCGCGTGGCCGTGCGCATATCCCGCTCGTCCTCCAACAACTTGGCCGGACGACTCCGCGTCTTGGACTTGCGCGACTTCTGACGATCCGCCCGGGCACTCGCCATCCCGGCTAATCCGCGACCGGCCGGCGGGCTCTCGTGTTCCGCAGCCGCCTTCCGGCGCTTGCTGGTGCCCTTCCCGCTGAGCGGGGCCTCCGTCGGGGACGCGGACGCCGCCGTTCGCTTCTCCGGCTTCTTCTTCTCCGCCGGCTTCTTCGACTTCCTTTCGGCCGACTTGGCCAAATCCTCCAACGGCGCCCGCTGGCCGGATTTGTGCCCGCTGATCACATCCCGCGGTAAACGGATATCAGGCTTCTGCGCCTTGGGTTCCTTCTTCGCAGGCGGTGGCATCGGTTGCTTGACCGCCGGAGCATCGGCCAACTTGATGACCGGCTGCCGCTTCTTCGGCCGCCTCGCCGACTTGGGCGATTCGGACGGCTGGGTCAGGTCCATCGGCTTCTCGCCCGGAAGGCGCTCGGGACGGCCGCCCAAGGGGCGTTGGGGCGCCAATTTATCGGGGGGGATCGGTGCGCCCACTTGAGGTGGCTTGGCCGCCTCCTTCGCTGCCGGACTGGGACCCACCGATACGCGTGGCGTCTTCTTCTCGGGCTCCTGCGACTCCGGCGGTTCTTCCGCGCCAGGCTCCGCCGCTGCGGGTTCCGTCGATGCCGCTTCCACACTCGCCGCCTCGGCCGGCGGTTTCTCAACCCCAGGTTCTG
>SLEY01000011.1 GCA_007124535.1 Planctomycetaceae bacterium | reverse complement strand
CGACCTGCTGGTACCACTCGGGATAGTCTTCTTCACGTGTCGGACTGATTGCATGTTTGGTCTTTTTGGCCATGATTCTCCCTGTGTCTTGCGAAACGAACCGCTGCCGCCGTGAGATTATCGGGATTCGCTGGCCGAACCACAAGACCGGCTGGCCGTGCCCTAGCGGGCAGTGGCCGCGGAGTCGCGGACTGCGGCCCACGCAGGGGATGGAAGCCGAACCGTTCCAGGGCGTGACCCATCGGCATCGGCGCGCGGAGGGCGGCGTAGTCGATCGGTCCTTAGGTTGGGCATTCCTGCCCGGCGATCCCCATGATGGATCCGCAGTGAGGGATTCGTAATCCGTGCGACGTTCTTGTTGATGATCCTACGTCCGTCGGGCAGGAATGGCCCAACCTACGGGGGCGCGCAGCAAGGCAACCTCCGGCCTTGGTGGTCTATGCAGTTGTGATTTGCGGCACTCGCCGGCCGCACGCGGTAGGGGCCTGTCAAACTTTCCGCCGAAACTTGCGGGGTCGGGGTTCTCAGGAGTTGTCCGAGGCAGCGAACTGGACGCTTTGGAAACCTTCCAGGCGGGTCAGATCGTACACGTCGATCACGTGTCCCAGCGGCACGGGCGGATCGGGATGCACGATCACCGGCGCGTCGGTCTTGACGGCGGCGATTCCGGCCAGCGTCTGTCGGACTTCGGCCAGCGAATCGACGGGCATGGCATTGATCCTCCAGTGGGGTCGGTTCTCTTCCCACAAAATGCGGATCACGACTTCTTCGAAATCGGCTTCCTCTGGCGGCAGGGGCTCGGCCGAGACCGCGTCCTCCATGCGGGCCGAAACCCGGCTGGGAAGGAGATGCTCCTGAAGCCGAAAACTGGCGGTCCAGAGAAAAAAGACCAACAGCAGGAAGACGACGTCGATCATCGGGGTCAGCATCACGCCGTGCCGGCGGTCTTTGTTTGGCGAGGGCAGACGCATCAGCGGGCATCCTCCGGCCGATAGACGGCGAAAGCCACGTTCCACAAGCCGGCTTGGGCACACGCCCAAAGGACCGGTTCGACGTGCTGGTAGGCCACTTGGCGATCACCGCGGATCCGCACCTCGAATTCCGTACCCCGCTCGGCTATGACGGATTCCAAACGTGCGGACAACTCCCCGGCTGCCAGGGTTTGCCCGCCGAGCGAGATCCGGCCATCCTCGCGCAAATGGATCGTCATCCGCCGCCACGGCGACTCGGCCGGTGGATCACCGCTTTGGGCCACCGGCAACGGCAGCGGCAACTGCGACTCCTGATGCGCTAAATGGCTCGAGACCAGGAAGAAGATGATCAACAGGAACACGACGTCGATCATCGGGGTCATATTGAACCCGGCGTCGCTGCTGCGGGCGGGGTGCGCTACTCTCATTCGTGACCTCCTACGGGAGGCGGTTCAGGTGCCCCCGAGGTGCTGGTCGGGGATACCTGCCGGCGTTTCAAAGGGCCCATCGCATGCTGGGCCAGGTAAGCGGTTTCGGCGATCAACTGATCCAGCCGGTTGCGAAAGACGGCAAAGGCGGCCAGCGAGGGGATCGCGACGATCAGACCGCCCACGGTGGTCACCAGCGCCTGGTAAATTCCTTCGGCCAGATCGCCGGCCCCGGCCGCACCGTGGGTCAAGGCGACTTGCTGAAAGGCGAAAATCATGCCGGTGACGGTGCCCAGCAACCCGACCATCGGGGCGAGGTTGCCGATCACGGACAGGTATTCGATCTTTCGAGACAGGCGAGCGGATTGTTCGGCGGTGGCATCCTCCATCGCCTTCTCGACCGCCGTCCAGCCGCCGTCCGATTCGGCCAGTCCGTTCAGGACGACGAAGGCCAGGACGCTGGGCGCCTGGCGGCACATCTGATCGGCATCGCGCAGCCGGCCTGCCTGGAGTAATTCGCGCACCTGGTCACTCAAGCCCTCGGGCATGACCTCGCCCCGCCGGATGGTCATGAGGTGTTCGAAGACCAAGTAGGCCGCGGTCAGGGACAGGGCGAACAGCAGCAGCACGATGGCGAATCCGACGACCCCGCCGGAGAACACGATTTGGAGAAAGCCCTGCGGGGCCGGCGCCGGGCCGCCCGCCGGCTCGGCCGCCTCCCCGGACTGTCCCCAAGCGACCGCGGTCGTGGCGGCCCAAACGCCGAAGCCGTAGAGGGCGTTGCGGCATCCTGCCGCATGTGCCCAAGCGACGGAGGCCGTGGCGGTCGCGATGCCGACCGCATCTCGAATTCGCCGCGCCAGCCGGCCAGCGTCTTCTGGAATCGATTCCTGAGAAGCTAACATGATTTCCTTTGCAAAACACCAACGGAGAAGGAAGGCCGGGCGGCGGCGCCGTCAATCGCCCGCCCGGCGCGCCATCTGTTCCAGACGTTCCCGAGCCGGATCGCAACTGGCTGTATGCGAGTAGTCGCGGAGAATTTCCCGGTACAGCCCCGCCGCTTCCACCGACTGGCCCAGCCGTTCCAGCTGTTCCGCGGCGGACAGCAGGGCGGCGGCGGCCAGTGCCGGATCGTTATCACCATACAGGATGGGGACGCGCAGGAAAGTCAACACGGCTTGCTGATGGTGGCCGCGCGCGGCCAACCCCCGCGCACGGGTGTCATACGCCCCCGCTCGCAAAGCGCGTGGCATCTGAGCCGTCAAACGCGCCCAACGTGCCAGATCCTCGTCACCGGCCGTCGCCACCTGCGTCCGCCATAATTGAGCTTGAGCCAATACGGCAATCCGCGAGTCCGCTCGGGCACTCAACTCGCGCAACGTACCGATCGCCGCCTCGCGCCGGCCCGTCGCCAGCAACCAACTGGCGCCGATCAGGCGAGCCGCCTCGGGCTCGGACGGCTGCATCCAATCTCGCGCCCGGCGTTCCAGATCCGAAGTGGGGTGCGATGTTCTCCAGGAGAGCGGAATTCTTCCAAAGTAGGGCGTGTGGGGGTCACTTTGGACCAGCTGAAGGAAGGTCTCCACCGCCGGCACGGTACGGTCCCAATTCGTGAGGCAGCGTACGGATTGGGCCAGCAGTTTCCGCCGTACCCAGCCCCGCGATTCGTCACGAAACGCTTGGCGATAGGCCGCCAGCGCCTCGGCATACTGGCCGTCGTCCAAATACCGGTCGCCCTCCAGGTGCTGGGGATGCCAGGTTGTCTCGAGCGTGACGACCTGCTCGGCCGGGATCCGTTGTTCGGAACCGCGGGCCGCGCGCCAGATCAGGCCCTCGCCCGTATAGTCGACAATCGTTCCGCGCACCGTGCTCTGCCGCTGGCGGGACGCATCCGACCAGTACGTGATCCGGTCCCCGTCTTCTGCCGCCACTCGCCCGGCGGTCAGACTGACCAGGAGCAGGCACGCCAGCCAACAGAACAACCCGGCGATTCGCAAGGGCGGTCGCCCCGGATGGTGGGTACGGCCAACAGCGATGTTCATCGTAACGCCCTTGTCTCCCCGCGATTGCCTAACTGCATCACATCGACGTAGACGTATTGGCCGTTGTTCTGGCTGGCCAGCCGTTGCAAAAAATTCTCGTCCCCACCGGCTGCCCCCACCCCGAATTCGATGGCGTGGATCGCGGTTCCCCGGTTCATCCGCCGCAACCGGTTCAGTTCGGCGGCGGACAGCTGCGGTTCGTCCCCATCGGTCAGGAAGAAGAGCACGTCGGGCGCCAGACGCAAGGCCGCGTGCAGCGGGGCCACATGTTCGGTTCCCCCCACGGCACTGACGCCAAACACGAAGCGTTCGGCCTGGGCCAACTTGCTTTCGCTGGCAAAGAACATGCCCGGATTGTCCGATCGTTTCGGATTGAACTGGATGAATTCGTGGTTGTAAAAAAAAATCTGAAACTGATCCGTCGGTTGCAATGCTTGCAGGCTGCTGTTCAGAGCCGCTTTCGCCGCGGCTAAGGGCGTGCCGCCGAACCAGCTCATGCTGCCCGATCGGTCGAAGACATAGACGAACCGCGAACCTTGGCCTTCGGCGCCGAACACCGAAGTGCGGGTCCCCTCGCCCAGTTCTCGCGAAGGCCCCTGTCCTTCCGTCAATTCGGCAGCCGGGGGCAGGGTCGCGGCCCAATCGCCCGTGCCGCTGGCTCGCGCACTTTCGCCGGCCGGGAGGGCCGCCAGCGCATCCCGGGGCAAATCGGCCGCCTCCGGAAGATGGTCCCCGGGCCGCTCTTCGGCCTCGGCCAACCGATCTTCGACATCCGCCTCCCGGCGGGCCCCCGAATCGGCCGAGTCCTCGTCCGCGTCGGAAAAATACTCCACCTGCTCCCGAGTCTGGCGAGTGAGAACAATTCCCGCGGTACGCTCCGGCTCTGGAGGAACCCCGACCGCCGGGACGCGAACCAGCCACCCGATCGCCAGCAGCAACGTGGCGTGCAGCAGCAACGACAGGCCCCAGGCGGGAACCGGTCGTTGTGGCGGTTCTGCGACAGTCCAAGGATCGATCGGGGGCTTCGCGTACGATGGCTTCCGGGGCATGATGCTTGTCGAGCAGGAAAGAAATTAAAATAGGGGGATCGGTTTCCGCCTGATACGGCCTTTTCATGGACAAGTACCGCGGAACGGCCTGTCCGCCGGGGCTTTTCTTCATCTTATCGGTCAGCCGGGCAAAGGACCAGACTTTCACTGGGCCCCCGCTACTGCTCCGATGCATCGGATCGAATCGCTCGGTGGGCCAAGCAAAGTTTGGGATATTGTCACCGCAAACCATTTGTCGTAGAACGGGATGGCTGCCGTTGGGCGACATCGGCACGAGATTCG
>SLEY01000472.1 GCA_007124535.1 Planctomycetaceae bacterium | reverse complement strand
TCGCGATTGATCCCGCCATCCGGATGCACGAACGTCTCCAAATGCGCCAACCCCTTGGCCACCACCGGATCGTCCGGCGAACGCCCGTGCTGCAGGATGGCCGTCGTCACCAAAGCGGTCACGCCCGGACCCGCAAAACTGCTGAACGATCCGTCCTCCGCTTGGCCGCGTGTGGCCAGATAGTCGATGGCCCGAGTCACCATCTGTTCGTAAATCCGCTGCTCGTCCGCATCGACCGGCCCTTCCGCATCCGCAACTGCCGGCGCCGCCGGCGACTCGCCGAATGCCACCGGAACCCAACCGCCCATGCCTAGAGCCAAGATCAACACACCCAGAGGAATGTTTCGAATCGTCATGCTTGCTACCTCTCCTGTTCGATGTTCGGAATTGATGGGTGCCCAGTCGAGCTATTTACCAGCACCCGGAAACCCATTAAATAAATCATAGCTGCATCTCTCATGCCGAAAACCGCGCTGTGGCCGGTCTCTGACCGAGCCACCCCGGCGACCGAAGGTCTCCCCTATCGTTGGAGACCTTCGGTCGGCGGTTTCGGCGGGGTCAGAGACCCGCGCCGAACGACGAGACCCGCGCCGAACAGCGTGACTGTTATTTCTTGGCAGATGCTTAGCAGCGGTTGCTGGCGGTCAGCGTGCAAAGCGGCAGAGAATCCCCCGATGCCGATTGATTCGACAAGCGTGTCGAGGAGACCGACATGACCCACCCGGATCGCCGAACTATTGGAAACCCTAGTGGGGCATCGGCCGTTGTCAAGGAGCGAATGGTGGCGGGAAGGTTGACGGTTCGATCGGCGGCTCGCTGGGAACCTGCCGCGGCTCGGCCGACTCGCCCGGCAACTCGGTTTCCTCCGTCGCTTGGCTCGGAAATTCTCCGGGGGGTTCGCCTGCGGATTGCGTGGTACGATATCGGCGATTAAAGATCTCGGGATCGAACGGGTCGCGCGGTACGAATTTCGGTTCGCCACTGGGGGTGGGCAAGCGGCGTGCGTCGTCGGGTTCCAGGTACTGGGCGGGCTGCACGTACCCGGCAGCGTCTTCGGCGGGGAGCGTGGCATGGGCCGGCTGGACGTCCGAAATCGCCCCACGCTTGGCCGCGTAGGCGTCCGGTTCCGTGGGCTGGTCCTCTGCGGACCCCACGGCCCGGTGGACCCAGGCCGCCAGCAGTTCGAACTGCTCCCGTTCGCGGGGGCCGAACATGGGCGTGTCCCGGCCACCGTGCGGAGTCGAGGCCTTTTGAAGTAACGGACTGGAATCGGGAGCTTGGCGGTCGACCTGCTGCAGGACCGAATACAGATTACGCTGGGTGAAGCGGCGGGTGAGGGTCGCCGCGCTGCTGGGGCGGATCAGCCGGAAATCGGTACCGGTGTGGCCGCCGTGGCAACCGCTCCCACCGCACCGATTGAACAACAAGGGCTGGATCTGTGTGGTGAACTGTTCCACACTCGCCACCGGCAACTCGCGCGAGAAACGTTCCAGTTGCTCCCGACTGACCGGCTGATCGGGCCGGGGTTTCGTAGCCGCTCGCTCCCGAGGCGGCTCGACCGCCGTATTCAAACGGCGAACCAAGCCCGGGAGCCGGAGATGCCCGGGCTGGCGAGCCATCACTGCCAGCAACTCATCCGCCGCCGCCGCCGTCAGCCCGTGGCGCAAACACCAGTCGGCCAAATCCAAGCGGCCCGAGAGGTCCTCGGACGGGACCCGCGCCCGCTTCCGCCGATACGCTTCGTCCAGCGAGACACAGTGCAGGTCGACCTCGCGAACCGCGACCCGCACCTCGCTCCGCGAACCGACGGTGACCAGATAGTAATCGCCGGCCCGCGTCACGCGACCCGACAACACGCCCCCGTTCTTCAGGATCAGAACGCCTTCGCGCGGAGCCAGATCGGACTCCGGCGTTCCGGCGGCCAACAACGAGCACAGGATCACAATCGTCGCAGAGGAATGCATGGGACGAGACAATATCGCAAACCGTTCGGCGGGTCAACGCAAGAAACGCGCGGCCCCCCCTCGCCACGCCCGACCCCGGTTGCTAGTATGCTCCGCTATGGCCAAGACACCGATGATGCAGCAATACGAAGATGCGAAAGCCGTATGTGGCGATGCGCTGCTGCTGTTCCGCATGGGGGACTTTTACGAACTGTTCCATGACGATGCCAAGACCGCGGCTCGGGTGTTGGGACTGACCCTGACCAGCCGGGACAAGGGGGAAAATGCAGCCCCTATGGCCGGGTTTCCCCATCACCAATTGGACTCTTACCTGGGCAAACTAATCGCGGCCGGTTTCCGAGCTGCGGTGTGCGAGCAGGTCGAGGATCCGAAGCAGGCCAAAGGGCTGGTCAAACGCGAGGTCACCCGGGTGGTGACCCCCGGCACCCTGACGGACGAAGCCCTGCTGGATCCGCGGGAGAGCAATTTCCTGGCCGCGGTGGCCGTCCCGATCGGCAAGGAGGCGACGGACGCCGGACAGGTCGGTGTGGCTTGGGCCGAACTGTCGACCGGCCAGTTCCAGGCAGCCGTGTTTCCCGCCGAGCAACTGGTCGACCAACTGGTCCGGCTGGGGCCCTCGGAATGCCTGGTAAGCGACGAGGAAGATTGGCAGCTGGAACGGCAGCTACCCGACCTGCTGGTCACCTGCCGGCCCGCCTGGGCCTTTGCCCACGATCAGGCAATCAAGCAGCTGGCCCAGCATTTCCAGACGTTCAGCCTGGAGGGCTTCGGGTTCGACTCGCACGATCGGCTGGCGATCCGGGCGGCGGGAGCCGTGCTGGACTACCTCCGGGAAACGCAAAAGACCTCGTTGGACCACATCGATCGGCTCCTCCCCTATCGGCCGGGACGTTGGTTGGAGATCGACGGGGCCACACGCCGCAGTCTGGAATTGACACGCACGATCCGGGGCGGCAACCGCGAAGGGTCCTTGGTCGCCGTGCTGGACCGGACGACGACGGCCATGGGCGCTCGCCAGTTGGGGGATTGGCTGAGCAACCCCCTGACCGATCCCTCACAGATCGATGCCCGCTTGGACGCGGTCGAGGAACTGATGGCCGAGGACGCCCTGCGCGGGCAGATCCGGGACTACCTGCGAGGCATTTACGATCTGCAGCGCCTGCTGGCTCGGGTGACCACGGGCCGTGCTTCGCCCCGCGATCTGAGCTTCATCGGCCGCACGCTCGCGGGACTGCCCCAACTAAAGGCTCGCTTGACCGCCCGCCGCAGTTCCCTGCTGTGCCGTTTGGAGGCGGAATTGGACCTGTGTCCCGAGGTGCGGGGCAAGCTGGAATCGGCCTTGGTCACCGACTGCCCGTTGTCCGCCCGGGACGGGGGCTTGATCCGCGATGGATTCGATCCGGAACTGGACCGCCTGCGCGATCTGGCGGCGGGCGGCAAACAATGGATCGCCCGCTATCAGGCCGATGCCGTGGCCCACTCGGGGATCCCGAACCTGAAGGTCGGCTTCAACAAGGTGTTCGGCTACTACATCGAAGTGACCAACACCCACCGGGATCGAATTCCCGATAACTTCATCCGCAAACAGACGCTGAAGAACGCCGAACGGTACATCACGCCGGAGTTGAAGGAGTACGAAGAGCAGGTCCTGACGGCCGACGAGAAGGCGAAGGAACTGGAGTACGAGTTGTTCCTGGAACTGCGGGACATTGTGGCGGCCGGCGCCCGCCGTCTGCAAGCGACGGCCGACGTGCTGGCCCAACTGGATGTGCTGGCCGGATTGGCCGAATTGGCCCGGCATCGCGGCTACTGCCGACCTCGGATCGTGGACGAACCGGTGCTGGACATCGCCGATGCACGCCATCCGGTCCTGGACGTCACCGAACCCGAGGGAACCTTCGTACCCAACGATACGCAGGCCAGCAGCGATCAGGGCACGATTCTGCTGATCACGGGTCCCAACATGGCCGGCAAGAGCACCTACATTCGCCAAGTTGCCTTGTTGACGCTGATGGCTCAGATGGGTTCCTTCGTGCCGGCCCGGCGGGCGACGGTCGGCATCGCCGACCGCATCTTCGCTCGGGTCGGAGCCAGCGATGAACTGGCACGCGGCCAGAGCACGTTCATGGTCGAAATGACCGAAACCGCCCGTATCCTGAATACGGCAACCGCCCGCAGTCTGGTCATCCTGGACGAAATCGGCCGCGGGACCAGCACCTACGATGGCGTGTCGCTGGCCTGGGCGATCATCGAGCATATCCACGACCAACTGGGGTGCCGGACGCTGTTCGCCACCCACTATCACGAGTTGACCGATCTGGAAAGCTCGTTGCCCGGTGTGCGGAATCTGAACGTGGCGGTCAAGGAATGGGAAGAGAACATCGCGTTCCTGCACAAGATCGTGGCGGGCGCGGCGGACAAGAGCTACGGAATCCATGTCGCTCGTCTGGCCGGCGTTCCCCCGGAGGTCAACGAGCGGGCCAAGCAGATCCTGGCACAGCTCGAGTCCGAGCATTTGGACAGGGACGGCCGGCCCAAAATCGCTACGAAACCGCGCCGCCGTCGCGGCGGCGATATTCAATTGACGCTCTTCGGTCCGGCCGAACACCCCCTTTTGGATGAAATCCGCAAGCTCGATCTGACCACCAGCACCCCCCTGCAAGCTTTCGAATTGGTCCAACAGTGGAAGGAACAGCTAGATAGCTCCTCTTAGTGAGGGGATTTCTGTACGTCGGACCATGAGTAACCGACAAGAATGTCCCGCCTGCCATCCGCTCTGCGACGGGGCCCGGCTCTTGCCCAACTCGCGGG
>SLEY01000405.1 GCA_007124535.1 Planctomycetaceae bacterium | reverse complement strand
GACCCGCTGCGCGCGGCCGGCGCGACGTAGATCTGGTCGTTTCCCAAGGCCAGGGGGCCGTAATAGGCGCCCAGGTTGCGTTCCCAAAGCGGCCGGCCACTGGCGCCGCGGAAGACGGCCAGCCGTTCCCGGGGCTCGTCATCGAACCAGCGGAGTCCGCCCCAACGGCCGCCCATCAGCAGCGTATCTTGCGGTTGAAAGTAGCCCAGCCAGGCGGTTCCGCCGTACGGGCGCAGGCGGTCCAGCAGGCAAGCCACCGTGTCGGGCTCCGCGGCCAGACCCACCGCCCCCGCATCCTCGCTGACGATCAGACTGAACAAATAAGGCTGAACCGCAAACGCCGCCGGCTCCGCCCGGATCACCGCCGCCCGGGTTCCGTACTGGCCGCCGCGGATCAGCTCGTCCCGCAGCGCTGCGACCCGTTCGTGATCCGCGTCGACCACCACCACATGCAGATCGCTGCGCACCAGCAATTCGCGGAGCAGGTCTCCCGAACCGGCGCCCAGCAGCAGGGCATAGCCCTCCGATTCGCCCAACTCCGCCAGCAGTTCTGCAGCGGTTTCCGACCAGTCGCCGGTCCGCGGCGCCAGCGGCTCCGGCTGGTAAGCATGCCGCACCGGATCGTTGCGTTCCGGGCCAAAGCAGTACAGCGTGCCCTCGTCCGTCGTGACGATCAACCGGTCCTGCGCGGCCAGCTTGTAGAACACCTCGCCGTCCAGTTGGTCCTGCACGTCCGCCACGCGCTGGACCAGCATCGAATTCCGCTGCATCCCCATGCCGCCCGCATGCACCGCATAATCGCCGTCCTGCTTGGTGCGGAACGCGGCGGCCTGCAGTTCGCCGGTCTGGCGGTCCAGATACACCGGCGGGGTCCGCCCGCCGGCCACTACCACTTGATCCGCCGACACGGCCAGATAGCCTTGCGGCGCCAAACCCCCGTAACCCCGCGCGTCACTGTGCGGCAGCCGCACATAATCGGAAGCCGTCGAATCGTTCACCCATTGCACTTCCCCTGTCTGGGCATCCAGGACCAGCACGAACCCGAACCGAGCACCAACAGCGGGCGATCCTTCAGCCGGAATCATGGGGGGCAACATTCGTCTCGATCCTTCCGAAGTCAAGAGCGGTCACTTTGGTTCGAACCGGTCGCCTTGCGGAGACCGGTTTCCCGATCGTTCCCAGCATAGAGCCCGTCCGCCTGCGATTCAACCGCGACACCTCCTCCGCCGGAAGACTTCGTACGCGTCCCATGAAACCAACACAATCAACCGACAGCAATGCGACGGATTTTCAAGAGTGAAAGTGGAGAAGACGCGAAGCGTCTAAACCGTGCGTTCCCACGCGGAAGCGTGGGAACGATGTTTGGTTGGGAACGATGTTTGATTGGGAACGATGGTTGATGGTTGACGATGGCCGTGAAGGGGGGGGTCAGTCGGCGTTCGGGTCGGGCTCGGGTTCTTCGGGCGGCACGACCGTGGCGGTGTAGCGGCTGGCGGCCGGCGCCTTCTCCCGCTCGCCGGGCTCCGCCTCGCGGCTGAGCACCATGATGGCCAGGTCCGCGTTCCGATTGGGTTCCTCGACCACGCGCTGTCCGGCTTGGGTGTCCAAGGCGACTCGTTCGTGAATCGTGATCTGGTGGTCCCGGCAGAAGTCCTCGAAGTCGGCGATGGTCAGGAAGCGGACGTTCGGTGTGTCGTACCAGCGGCTGCCGCCGCCCAGGGCGACCAGCGGGGCATGCCCGTGCCGGGCCAATTGCTCCCGGAGTTTGTGGTAGCCCAAGTTGGGAAAGCTGACAATCCCCCGCCGGCCGACGCGAAGCATTTCGCGGATCACCTTCGGGACGTCCATGACCGTCTGCAGGGTCTGGGACAACAGGACCACATCGAACTGGCCGTCGGCAAAGATGGCCAATCCCTGGTTCAAGTCGGCTTGCAACACATCCAGCCCGCGGCGAACGCAGTCTCCGACCGCCGCTTCGTTCAATTCGATGCCCATCAGCCGCGTGTGGCCCCGCTGCCGCAGCAGGGACAGCAGGCCGCCATTGCCGCAGCCCAAGTCCAATACACTGGCGCCGGCGGGGATCAATTCGGCCAGCGAATCGTAGTCCAGCCGCTGGGGATCGAAGAAGATGCTGTTCGGCGGGTGCTGGCGGACGTCGATGTCGTCCCGGCCGCCCGTGCCGCCATTCAGGTTGTCCAGGAAGCCGGCCAGCATCGTTCCATAGCTGTCCAATTCGTCCGGCAGCAGGAACGCATCATGCCCGCAGGAACTGGCCACATTGCAGTAGCTGACCGATTTGCGCCCGGCCAGCAGTGCCCCGACGATCTGCTGGGACTGGAAGGGGGGAAAGAGCCAGTCGCTGGAGAAACTCAAGACCAGCCAGCGGCAGCGGGCCGGTTGCAGGGCGGTGGTCAATTCCTCAAGATGGCTACCCATATCGAACAGATCCATGGCCATCGACAGGGTAATATAGCTGTTCGGGTCGAAACGCTCTCCGAAGCGATCCCCCTGGTAAGCCAGGTACGAGCCGACGGAGAACTTGGTCTCGAACTGGGTGGCCACGTCGCGTGGTTTCAGCCGATCGGCATCGAATTTCCGCATCATCGCTTCGCGCGAGAGGTAAGTAATGTGTCCCAGCATGCGAGCGATGGCCAAGCCGATCCGCGGTCCGGGCGGGCCATCGTAATAGCGGCCGCCCCGGTAGTCCGGGTCCTGGAGGATGGCGTTCCGACCCACCACATCGAAGGCCAGGGCCTGGCTGGTCAGGCGCGGGCTGGTGGCCAGCGCGACCGTACCCGCCATGCGATCTGGATACAGGGTGGCCCAGCGCAAGGCCATATGGCCGCCCATCGAACCGCCGATGACGGCCAGCAACCGCTCGATCCCCAAATGATCCATCAACTGGCGCTGGACCCGGACCACATCGTCGATGGTGATCAAGGGGAATTCGGGACCATAGGGCCGGCCCGTATCCGGATGCGGGCTGTTCGGGCCGGTGGTTCCACGGCACCCACCCAACACATTGGGACAGATCACGAAATAGCGGTCGGTATCGATCGGCTTGCCGGGCCCCACGGCAATGTCCCACCAACCGGGTTCGTCCTGCGGATCGTGCTGGGCGACATGCGAATCGCCGGACAAGGCATGGCAGATCAGTACGGCGTTGTCACGCTGGGGGTTCAGTCGCCCATAGGTTTCGTAGGTGACCGTGACGGCCGGCAAGCGGCCGCCGCATTCCAGTTCCAGCACCCCCTCGAACGTGACGCTCTTTGCATACTTCAACGGTCGGGAGGAGCGGAGGCTATCGCTGCTTTCAAAGATCGGATCCGTCATCGCTAAGTTCACCTCGGAACGTGGAGCCCTGGCGGCTGGCCGTTTCGCATCGGATCAGCCCTGGGCCGCCCGCAACGCTTGATCCAGATCGGCCTGAATATCCTCCAGGTCCTCCAGTCCGACACTCAACCGCACGTAGTCATCGGTGATTCCGGCCGCTCGCCGCTCGTCCGCATCCAACTGGCTGTGGGTTGTCGAGGCCGGATGGATGACCAGGGTTTTGGCATCGCCGATATTGGCGAGGTGCGAGCCCAGCCGGACCGCTTCGATGAACCGCCGCCCGGCCTCGGCCCCGCCGCGGATCCCGAATCCCATGATCGCCCCGGCCCCGGACGTCAGGTAGCGCTGGGCCAGTTCGTGATGCGGATGCGAGGGCAAGCCCGGGTAGTTGACCCAGCTGACTGCCGGATGCAATTCGAGGAATTCGGCCACGGCTTGGGCATTCTGACAATGCCGGGGCATCCGTAAGTGCAAGGTTTCCAAACCCTGCAGGAACATGAAGGCATTAAACGGGCTCATCGCCCCGCCCAGATCGCGCAACCAATGCGTGCGGCAAGTCAGGATGTAACATAACGAGCCCAATTCCTCGAAAAACACCGTACCGTGATACGAGGGATCCGGCCGAGTGAACTGGGGCCAGCGGTCCGCATCCGCGCCCCAATCGAATTCGCCCCGATCGACGATGCACCCGCCAATGCTGGTGCCATGGCCGCCGATGAACTTGGTCGCACTGTACACACAGATGTCGATCCCGTGCTCGAATGGCCGGAACAGGATGGGCGTCAGGACGGTATTGTCGCAGATCACCGGCAACCCGTGGCGGTGGGCCAGGTCGGCGATGGCCTGATAGTCCAGGACGTCATTCTTGGGATTCGCCAGGGTCTCGATGTAGACCGCCCGCGTTTCCGGTCGGATCGCCCGTTCGATTTCGTCCAAACGGGTGGCATCGACGAACGTCACGTCGATCCCCAAGCGGCGGAACGTCTGGCCGAACAGGGTCAGCGTCCCCCCGTACAGCGCGCTGGCACTGATCAGATGCTGGCCGCTGTGGACCAGATTCAGGAGCGCGACCGTGATCGCCTGCTGACCGCTGGCCACCGCCAAAGCCCCCACGCCGCCCTCCAAAGCCGCCATCCGCTGCTCGAATACGTCCGTGGTCGGGTTCATCAGCCGCGTGTAAATCCAACCCATCTCTTTGAGTGCGAAGAGATCGGCCGCGTGCTGGACATCTCGGAAACAGTAACTGGTGGTCTGGTGAATCGGCACGGCCCGCGAGCCGGTCGCCGGGTCGGGTAGCTGGCCCGCATGCAAGGCCCGCGTCCCGAGTCCGGGGAGACGAGGTTCCTGAGATTCCATCGGTTCCGCCATCTTCTCGTATTGCAGGTTCGGAAAGCCACATTATCCGGCAAACCGGGCATTTTACCAGAGAAGTGCAACGGATGTCAGGGCGG
>SLEY01000045.1 GCA_007124535.1 Planctomycetaceae bacterium | reverse complement strand
TTGCTGGGCGCCACGTGGCGCAGGGCTTCGATCGTCTCGAGCAGTGCGGGGCGGGCTTCTTCGGTCACATTCTCTTGAACGTTCGGGCCGTCCGGCAGGTTCACCAACCCCGGCTCGCCCGCTCGGCTAAAAATCCGGTTTCCGCGGATCACGGGGTTCCGGATCGGCGAGGGCAACCGCAGGTCGCCGCGCCCCCGGTTGGCGGCGATCAGGTTGTCGGTGATCACCAGGCCGTCGCAGACGTCGGCTTCGTAAGGCAAATTGCGGACGCGAGCTTCGATGCCCCCGGCCGTCCCGCCCAGCACAAGATTCCCGTGCACCGTGACATGGCCGCCGTCCAGCAGGATCACACGATTGCCGCCGCGCACCAGGATGTTGTTCTCGATCACCTGCCTCCGTCCGGTGTCCACGTCCACGATCCCGAACCCGTGCACACAAGGGTCTCTTGTATGGATCATGAAATTGGCGCGGACCGTGCCCTCCACGTCGTGCTTCATCTGGATGCCGCGTTGAGCCGTGCTGCCCGGTTGGTGGCCCGAGCCGTCGATCACGGTGACTTCCAGGAGAAAGTCGGTGATCTGCGCGGCCCCCGGACGGTGATTGCCCTCATGGACCCCGATATACAGATCGGTCTCTCGGTTCCCCAGAAAGCGGCAGTTGCGGATATGCAGGGCGTGGACGGAAGCCTGATTCGCCGACAGACCGGCGCCGCTGTCTCGGATCGTGACATTCTCCAAAGTGATGTGCGACGATTCCCCCACCCGGACCGCATAATGATTCGGGTTGTGGAGCACCAAATCGCGGATGTGCAGATATTGGCCGCGGATCTCCCACAGATTGCGGCCGCGGCGCGTCCAGCGGACTTCGGGCAGGTTGCCGGCCGCATCGCGCTGGCCCCGAATGGTGATCGGAGCGTCCGCGTCGCCCTCCAAGCGGAACGAGGCGGATTGCTCGTGGATGCCCGGCAACAGCACCAGTTCGTCCCCGGGCTGGAGCCGATTCAGGATCGGCCGGTAATCCTGACCGGGTTCGACCCGGTAGACCGTTTGGGCCTGGCCCTCGCCCGTCCCGACCACCAACGCGATCAAAAACACCAATCCCAGCCACTTGATACCCATGTGCGGCGCCTTTACTTCCGAAGTCATGGAGGTGTCCTTCCGACAACCTAGTCGACCCGCTGCCGGAATGCAACCAATCGTTGGCGACCGTTGCCAGTGGCTTGAGCCGCAGGTTACAATGCGCGCATGTCGTGGGGGCCGGTCTTCCACGAATCGAGCGCAGCTTGGACCGGGTGCGAAAGCGTGTGAAAACCGGCGTTGCCCGGAGTGGACGCGGCGAAGGTCTTGGAAAGAACGGGAGGCGAATGATGTACCGTTATGTGTTGCTCGCAGTGTGGGGATTGGGGGTCGTTCCGGGACTGGCGGGCGGGGCGTCTCCGGAGCAGCTGGCGGAACAGCTGCTGGAGCGAAGCGGTGTTTCCGGCGGTTTCCTTGTGCATTTGGGGGCCGGGGACGGCCAGTTGACCGCCGCCTTGGGGGCCGAGTCGCGTTACACCGTCCAGGGACTGGATACGGAGGCCGCGCAGGTCCGGCAGGCTCGGCAACACATCCGTTCGCTGGGCCGCTATGGGCGGGTTTCCGCCGCACGCTGGGACGGCAACCGGCTGCCCTATGCGGAGAACATGGTGAACCTGATCGTGGCCGAGGAGCCCGGCGGGGTGGCGACCGAGGAGCTGCTGCGGGTGCTGGTGCCGCGGGGCGTGGCCCTGGTGCGCCAGGAGGATGACTGGGTGGAGCACGTCAAGCCGTGGCCGGAGGCCTTCGACGAATGGTCCCACTATTTGTACGGTCCGGACAACAATGCGGTCTCACAGGACACGGCCGTGGGGCCGCCGGAACGCATGCAATGGGTCGGCGGGCCCGCCTACGCCCGCAGCCATGAAATCAACTCCAGCCTGGCCGGGATGGTCTCGGCCGGAGGGCGGCTGTTCTACATCTGGGACGACGGGCCGCTGGGCGTGGCCGACCCGCGCTTCCCCGCCCAGTGGTCGCTGATCGCCCGCGACGGATTCAATGGCAAAGTGCTGTGGCGGATGCCCATGCCCGAATGGGGCTGGCAGCAATGGCATGACCCGGCCCGGTGGGACGAGGTCCGGGAGCGGGCGCGGATGCTGCGCCATCTGCCGGCCAGTTTGCCGCGCCGTCTGGTCGCCACCCCGCAACGGCTGTACGTGACGCTGGGCTACGACGCACCGGTCAGCGTGCTGGACGCGGCGACCGGCCAGCGGTTGAACGTGTTCGAAGAAACGGAACTGGCCGACGAGATCCTGCTGGACGACGGCCTGCTGGTGCTGCGCGTGCGGGAGCCCGAGCATCGGCCGGATCGCGATACGTGGGGCGGGATGCCCACCCGTCAGACCGGGCGGGTGATGGCGGTGGACGCGGACACGGGGCAAGTGCGATGGCAGAGCGAGTTCGAGGCCATGGCTCCGCTCAGTCTGGCCGTTCGCGGCCCGCGCGTGTTCTACTCGAACTACGATCAGATCATCTGCCTGGACCGGTCCAGCGGCCGCGAACTGTGGCGCAGCGAACCACTCGAAATCCGCTACGGCCATCGGGGAACGGCCGGGAATCTGGTGGCCCGGGACCAGACCGTGCTGTACGCCGCCTCCACGGGCGGCCACCAGGGCCGCTTGCACGTCTACGCGGCCGAGACGGGCGAGTTGCTGTGGACGGGCCCGCGATACGCCGGCCCGGGCATCAGCAATCCGCCCGACCTGTTCCTGATCGACGATCTGGTCTGGATCGGCGAGGATCGCTTGCCCATCGACAACATGGAAACCGGGATGGTTCGCCGCGGCTACGATCCGCTCACCGGCGACGTGGTCCGCGAGGTGTCGGTGCCGAAACTGACCAGTCCGGGCCATCACTACCGTTGCTACCGCAGCAAAGCGACCGCGCGCTACCTGATGCTGCCCAAACGGGGCGTCGAGTTTTTGGATTTGGCCGGCACGAACCACCGGCAGCACGACTGGCTGCGCGCGCCCTGCATTTACGGGGTCCTGCCCGGCAACGGGATGCTGTATGTAGCGCCGCACCAGTGCGTGTGCTATCAGGGGGTGCTGCTGTCCAACTTCAACGCCTTGACGGCGGGCAGCGGCGCGCCTCGCGCGCCGCAACCGTGGGAGGAACGATTGCACCGGAGCCCGGTTGCGGACCAGCCGGTCGAGGCGGGAGAACCATCCGCGGAAGACTGGCCCATGTACCGCCGGGATCCGCAGCGCAGCGGTCACGGCCGCACCACGGTGCCCGCCGCCCTGGAACGGAGTTGGCAAACCGCCTTCGACGGTGAACTCAGCCCGCCCGTGGTCGCGGGCGGTCAGGTACTGGTGGCGGAGAAGGACGCCCACACGGTGCATGCTTTGGACGCCGATTCGGGTGAAATCCGCTGGTCGTATACGGCCGAGGGTCGGCTGGATTCGCCGCCCACGGTATATCAGGGGCGGGTGCTGTTCGGTTCGGCCGACGGGTCCGTCTACTGCCTGCGCGCCGCCGATGGCCAGCAACTATGGCGTTTCCAGGCCGCTCCGGAAGAACGCCGGATCGCCGCCTTTCAACAGTTCGAATCCGCCTGGCCCGTCCACGGAACCGTGCTGGTCCAGCAGGACGTCACGACCGATCCGCCGCGACCCGTGGTTTACTTCACCGCCGGACGCTCGACGTTTCTGGATGGCGGGATCCATGGCTACGGTTTGGACCCCTACCGCGGCGATGTGCTGTACCAGACCACGCTGGCCGGCCCCCGCCTCGATCCCTTCGAAACCGCGGGCGGAGCGGGATATATGGACGGAGCCAAGTCGGATATCCTGGTCAGCGACGGCGCCGATCTGTTCCTGCTCCAGGAACGCTTTCGCAGCGATCTGACCCGCGTTCCCGCTCCGATGCAGGATAAACAACGAGAGCGCGGCGGCTTTCGGATCTACCCCCCGGCCCCGGAACGCGACTCGTCCGCCAACCGGCTGATCGCCACCCGCGGCTTCCTGGACGACTCGTACAACGAAGGCACCTACTGGACGTATAGCAACCGCTGGCCCGGCTGGGACCGCCACATGCGCGGGGTGCCGGCCTACGGGCAAATTCTGGCCTTCGATGACCAGACCCTGTATGGCGTCCACGTGTTCACCGAAACCGTGCGAGTGCGGCGAGGATTCTTTCCCGGGACCCGCGGCTACCGTCTGTTCGCCCGCGATCACGACCGGGATCAGGACAAGTGGTCGCACTTCATTCCGGTCCGCGTGCGGGCGCTGGTCGTGGCGGAGGACCAATTGTTCGTGGCCGGTCCCCCCGACGTCGTGCCCCCCGACGATCCGGCGGCCGCCTTCGAAGGACGCCGGGGCGCCAAGCTCTGGGCCTTCGGCTCCGCCGAGGGCGAAAAACGGGCCCGGGTGGACGAACTGGAACACCCGCCCGTCTACGATGGACTGATCGCCGCCCAAGGCCGACTGTACCTGAGCACCCAATCCGGGCAACTGATCTGCTACGAATAGTGGAGAGCTTTCATGGCGCGGCTCGGTTGGGAGGGTGGTGAGGTAACCGTCCACGGGTCTGCAGTGCAATAGGGGGGGATGAGGAGGGAACACGGAGAGCTTGGGACCCCGCGGAGGGGATCCGCGACTTTTTTTCCAATGGTATCCAACCTGAAACAAACCCTGCGGCCCAACCCATGCGAGCCCCATCCCGAAAACTTGAGCGAGCCAGAGAGTTGCTTAGGAGCGAGAATGCTCCGAAT
>SLEY01000448.1 GCA_007124535.1 Planctomycetaceae bacterium | reverse complement strand
TTCAAAAACTCACGGCGCGAAGCGGCATTCGAGACGGTTTCCTTCTGACTCATCAGGGCTCTCCTTCGAAATGGAACACGGGCAAAACGATCATCGACGGCAAGACTGCCCGGGGCCCGCTGGGCGAGCAGGAACCAGCCGTTTGCCAAACCTGCAATTATCCGGATTGCAACGCGAGTTGCAAGAGAAACCCCGCCCGCCCGTTCCGCCAGCGAACCGGCGCGACACGCGCGCCGCCAGCCCGTGTCGGGACCAACGAGGCGGCCGAGCGGATCGTGGCTGCCTTCCTTCGGCAGACGGGCGGGGGCGAAATCAGCGTTTCTTGGGCCGTTTTTTCGAACGGCTGCGACGCGGGTCGCCGTTGCTCGGCGAACGATTATCCGGTCGGGGTGCGGGCCGCGACGTTGCAGGGCCCCCCGGCGTCGGCTTGGCCGGCGGCAGGAACTTCCGCTCGGCAATCCCCCATAGGCTGGATGCAATGAAATACACACATAACCCACTGGGAACCTTGAAAAATAATACCCCCATAAAGATCATCATGAACTTCATCATCCGGTGCTGCATCTGCGTCTGCTCATCCGTCGCCGGTGGCATGAACATCTTCTGCTGCAACAAAAACAACACGATCGTCAGGATCGGCAGGACGTTCAGATAAGGACCCAACCAGCCCGTACCCGGATTCGCCAGAATCGCCGGCAAATAGGGTTCCCAATACCACAACATGTCCGGTCCGGCCAAGTTGGAACACCATTGCAAACCGGGAATCAGGGGCTCTTGCAGCAATTGGATGTCGATGGACAAGGCCCGGTACAGCCCGACGAAGATGGGCAGCTGGACAAACATCAGCAGGCAGCCCCCCAACGGGTTGTAGTTGTGCTTGGCGAACAGGTCCCGCTGGGCCGCGGCCCGCTTCTCCATGTCGTTTTTGTACTTCTCCGCAATCCGCTTCATCTCCGGGGCCAGTTCCTGCATCATCTGCGCATTGCGAGCCGCCTTGCGACTGAGCGGCGTCATGGCACTGCGGACCAGCACGGTCAGCAGGATGATCGCCAGTCCGTAGTTCACCAGCGGCAGCCAGGCGAAGAAATGCAGGACGCGGGACAGCGGTCGAGCGATCATCCAGAACCAGCCCCAGGCGATCAGGTCGTCCAGTCCGTAATGGTCCAGCAGATCCCGGCGTTTGGGACCGGCGAAAACCGTGAATCGCTGAGACCACGCTTCCCCGGGTTCCAATGTTCGAACGGGGCTGTCCAATCGAAACGTGCTGTTGGTGGTCTTGACCCAGTCGCTGGGTTTCTCGCCGACCGGGCCGGCCGGCATCGCGGTCGCGCCGGCAAATACCGCGTCGCGCAGGTCTTCCTGCCGATCCGGCATCAGCACGACCGAAAAGTACTGGGAATCCACCCCCACATACTCGATCAATTGCTGCTGCCCGATGTCGAACAGGGGGATGCTCAGCGGCACTTGGCGTTCCTCGGCCTCGCTGGCTTCCCGGTAAATCTCCGGCGCTCCGATCATGTTATGGCCGGCAGCCGGCGTCCTCCAGACCACGTCCCGCGCCCCCACACCGGCGAACCGGCGGGGGTGGATCTTGCGAGTGTACCACCAGCCTTCCAATGCCAGGCCGTTGGGTCCGTCCAGCCGATAAGCGACCTGCTGGGGCTCGCTTCCCCGATTGTGAATCGCGATTTCCAAATTCAGATGATAACCGTGGCTGTCCCAGGCATCTTGCGCATCCGCGGGCATGGCGGCCAAGGAATATCGCTTGGCGATCTCCAAATCGCCCTCGACCCCCAGCCGCTCCAAAAGGTTCGGCGGCAGGCGTTTGCGAAATTCGACCCCCGGCGCTTCCTCTTCGTCCAGCCGATGGACTTCCCAATACCCGTCACGCAGCGCGGCCAGGCCGGAAATCTCATCACGACCCCGTTCCACCGTCCGCTCTCCCACTCGCAACAGGGTCAGCAGGAAGGACAGCGGATCCGGTTGGCCCGTATCGGCGTGCGGATTGATTTCCGGCTGGATCAGGTTCAGCGGTTCGTCCGTCAAATCGACCAGGAACTCCAATTCCTGTTCCTCGTCGTCGGCGCCCGGCCGGCGAACCGTCACGCGCACCGTCTGATTCGGCTCGCGGTCCTGCTGGAAGAAGTAGACATCCCGGCTGCTTTCGATCGACCAGTCATCCAATTGGCGGATGACGTCGCCGGTTTCGAGCCCCGCGGCCGTATCCGGGGAAACCGGTCGAGCCAGGGCGGCCGGCGTGCCGTCGCCCACCACGCCGATCCGCGCCCCTCCCTCAGGGGCGTCACTCAACGCCAAATGCCCCAAGTAACCCAGGTGGCGATCCAGTTGGCGATAGCGAAACCCGCCTTCCGCCCTGCGCCGGCCCATCTCGATCCGTTCGATCGCCGCACCACGATTGGTCAAAGTCACCAACAAGCGATAGGGACTGTCCCCGGCCAGCGAACCCAGCGTCACATGCTCCGGTTCGACCTCGGGCTCCGGAGGGGGGTCCAGAAGCGGCTCGGGCGGCGTTTCCACCGGGTCCGGGTCGATCCGTTCCACCGGCTCATCAACCGGCGGCGGCGGATCCGGATCGGGCTCGTCGATCGGTGGCACATCCGGTTCTTCGAGCGGCGGCTCGGCCAGCGGCTCTTCCCACGGCGCAGGCTCCGGCGGCGCCTCCCGCGGCGCCTCCGGCGGATGCACCAGACCGTGGTAGACCATATGCAGAACCAAAACCAGTGCGGACAGGATCAGGAAGAGGGCGAAACGCTTTTCCACTATGCCAAACCTCGAAATTCAGAAAACAAAACCGCCGCACCCAGATCGTTACCAAGCCAAGTGGCCGCCCCGGCACCGCGTCCGTTGTTCATTCTCCAGCCATCAGGGGATCTTGCAATGGGAGTGGGCCCTCTACGGCACAGGAATCTTTCTCCATTCCCCCTGAAGAAATGGTTCGAGCCCCTAGAGCAACGACTTAACAAGCACCGATCGGGTGGTTTAAGCGTTGATCGTTACTGCCCTGAAAGAGGATTTCTTAGCCACCTCATGCCGTACTCGAAGACGATCGATTTGCAAAGCCCCGCATCATTGCTGGCTCATGTTCCGTGGTTGCCCCGGGATGGTATCGACGGTGCTTTGTAGCAATCCTCCTATTTCTACCGCGCGTGGCGGCAATGCGTTCGTTAAGCATCTCCCAAGAAATCACAGTCGAACTGTTCGGCGCGGGGCTCTGACCCCGCCGAAACCGCCGCCCGAAGGTCTCCACCGATATGGGAGACCTTCGGTCGGCCGGGTGGCTCGGTCAGAGACCGGCCACAGCGCGAGACCGGGCACAGCGCGGCGGGTAGATCATTTCCTGCGGGATGCCTTAAACGATCTGCGGAAAGCATCGCTTGCGTGCTCCGCCTGAAGATCAGGAGTCAAGCGTTTCATTGAACAGCCCGATTCGCGATCAAAGGCGACGCCTCAGCCGGAGGCGCGCGCCTCCGCCGGGGAACCCGGCGGGTACGGCAGGTTCAGACGTTGGATGGCGGTGGCCCGCCCCGTCTGCGCGTCGATGTCCACGATCGTGCCGCACAACCGAATATCCGACTTGGCGACCCGGAACATCTTCGGACGCAATGTCAGGGTCGTGGTCAGCACGCTTTCGATGCTGCGTCCAATGATGCTTTCGTGCGGTCCGGTCATCCCCACATCGCATTGAAAGGCGGTTCCGCCGGGAAAAACTTGTTCATCGGCGGTTGGCACGTGGGTATGGGTACCCAGCACGGCCGACACGCGGCCGTCCAGGTATCGCCCCAAGGACTGTTTGTCGCTGGTGGCCTCGGCGTGGAAATCCAGCAGGCGGACGCGGACGTGGGACGGCATTTCGCACAGCACCTGATCGGCCGCGGCAAACGGGCAATTGACAGGCCGCATGTACACCCGGCCGAGCAGACAGAAGACACCGACCGGGACCCCTTTCCGCGTGCGGCAGATTGTCCAGGGCCGACCGGGAGCGGCGGCGGGAAAGTTGGCTGGTTTGACGATCTTATCTTGGGTTTCCAGAATCTGGATGATCTCTCGCCGGCGGTAGATATGGTCCCCCAGTGTGATGCAATCGACTCCCGCCTCGATCAGTTGCCCATAGATTTTGGGGGTGATCCCCGAGCCTTCGGCCGCATTCTCTGCGTTGGCAATGATCAAATCCAGGTCCAGCTCGGCACGCAACCGCTCTGCCGTTTCGCAGACCACTCGCCGGCCCGGCTTTCCTACAATGTCCCCGATCAGCAGCAAGCGCATGATCCCCCCGTTTCAAATGACCCCCTTCGCAAACCTCCCCCCGCAATCCCGCATTCGTCGATTGGGCGGTCCTAGTGAGCGATTTCCGTAAAACGTGACTCACGCACGACCGTGATCTTGATTTCCCCGGGATAGGTCAGCTGTTCTTCGAACGCTTTGGCAATGTCCCGGCAGATGCGGGCCGCTTGGTTATCGTCGGTGTTCTGGGCGGCGACCATCACCCGCAACTCGCGTCCCGCCTGGATGGCGTACGCCTGCTCGACCCCTTCGAACGAGCTGGCGATGCCTTCCAATTCCTCCATGCGTTTGACATAGCGTTCCAGCGATTCGCGGCGGGCGCCGGGCCGCGATGCGCTGCAAGCGTCCGCCGTGGCCACCAGGACGGTATAGGGATGGGTGCTGACGATCTCGTCATGATGTCCCAAAGCGGCATGCACCACCTCTTCCGGCTGGCCATGCCGTTTGAGCAGGTCGGCCCCGATCTTCGGATGGCCGCCCTCCAATTCATGGTCCG
>SLEY01000209.1 GCA_007124535.1 Planctomycetaceae bacterium | reverse complement strand
TGGTACGGTTGTCCCTTGTCCTATTACGGGTAATCGCAACCGCCCTGCTACAAGCACAACATGTGACGTTGCCACAACTTAACGCTGCCGCTGCCTGAAACTTCGTGAAACAATTCACGATTTTTGAGGTTAGTAGTGCAGTGACCGATTCGGGATCATGGGGACGTTCTTGTCGATAGATCCTTCGTCCGTCGGGCAGGAATGCCAAACTTACGGGGAGGCGCATCAAGCGACTTTCCGGTTGTTGGGTGGATTCTCCGGCTCAGCGCGTACCGCCATCCAGAACCAGTAGCGGTGCGTCGGGCATGTGGCGCGCCACCACTTCCCGCGCCAGGTTGCACCATCGGTGGCACCGTGCCAGCACGCCGCTGTCGGCGCTGGCAATCAGAGACGCCGATTCGCCCAAAACCGCGTCGGCATCCGGGACCACTTCCACCCGCCAGGGCCACTGCTGCCGGGCGGCCAAGTCGCGAATCCGTTGGGCCAAACGCCCACTGTTGGAAACCGGACGATCAAGAAACCATGTCGTCTGACCCACTCCGCAGGCGGCCAGCACGTGTCCCACCCGTTCCAGGGCCGGGTCGGTTTCTTGAACTTGGCGAAAACTGCCATGCAGGCTGGCCATGTCGCGGAGGCAGCCGTCGCGAGCCAGCAGCAGCACGCCGCCGGCCAGCGCCGCTTCCACGGTAATCAACACGTTGAAGCCGTCCACGTCCAGTCGTTGCCCCCGCCAGGATTCAGGGGGCGCCTCCGTCCGCCGGCGGCGGCGAAGTTCATCATCGGAACAACTGCAACGGCGCACGGCCAGCCGCTGTCGGCGGACCAGTTGAAAATGGTCACCCACCAGTTGCAGGGCGGCATCCGCTGCGTAACCGCGGGAGAGCAGCCAACTCAGGTCGGAAACGGCCCGATTCAACACGGGACGCGTGGCGGCGGTGAACAGTTGCCGATCCTCCGGATGCGGCCCTCGGTGCTGGCGTTGGTCGGGCATCGGTTCAGGTCACAAAGCAGCCAGAGGGAGGGGCGATGGCATCCCGAACGGGGGCCGCCCCTCCGTAACGGGGGCCGCCCCCCCGTTCAGCGCCGCTCAACTGGCCAGCGAGGCGATCGCGGCACGAATCCGTTCTTCAAAGCGTTCCAGCGCATCCCGGCGGTCGGGTGGGAAATCGGGTGCAAAAAGTTCAAGGAGATGTTGGGCTCGTGCGATCGTCTTGCCCCGCAAACTAGGTGGCAGGGCAGCGGCATCGACCAAGTTGTCGTACAGGTCGGCCAGTTTGCACAACTTCACTTCGATCGGCGCCTCGGCCAACAAACGATAATACTGCTCCTCTCGCTCCTCTTCGCCCATCCGCTTGTCTTTGCTCAGCTGAGCCACCATTTCGGCGACACGGGGACCGAACAGTTCGGTCAGTTCATCGCGATCGGTCAGCGTATCCTCGATCGTATCGTGCAGCACGGCGGCTGCCAGCACCTCCGGATCATCGATCTGGAAGGCCGTGGTCAGGATCGTCAGCACGCGCATGGGGTGGGCGATATACGGCGTGACTTCATCCTTTCGCAGTTGCTTGGCGTGTTTTCGGGCAGCGAACGAGATCGCTTGCAACATGGTGGTCGAGTGGAACTGTTTCATACCAAATCAGCCTTTCCTGCCAGGCAAAGCAACGGGTCAACCGGACACAGGACATCCCCGGCTGCGCCGCCAGCGGACGCATCCAGATCTCCAATGTACCGTTGCTTGGAACGGCAACCAAGTAGGTTGCGGATTTTTGCACTCGAAAGAGCTAGTTTATTTCAGCTCATTCGAGTGCATTTCGATCCTGCGGACCGAAGATCGTTCCGTTCCCCCCTTTCTCATCGCGATGGCTACTGGTTATAACTACCGTCCAATTGGATAATTTTCCCCGCGTTTTCGATCAGCGAGTGTTTCTGTGGACCTGCATTTGAGCGGCAAGACGGCGATTGTAACCGGTGGTTCGCGTGGGCTGGGGCGAGCGATTTGTGAGGGGTTGGCCGCCGAAGGGTGTCAGGTGGTCATCAATTTTCTCCGCGATCCTCAGCGTGGCATCGATTTATCGGACGAGGCCGAGGCGCTGGTCGCACGCCTCGGGGATGAGTACCGCACCCGGGCGGTCGCTATGGCGGCGGATGTGTCCCGAGCCGACCAGGTGGACCGAATGTTTTCCCGGACCTGCCGGGAACTCGGTCCCCCCGACATCCTGGTAAACAACGCGGGCATCTGGCCCACCGCCTTGGCTCATGAGATCGATCCCCTCGAATTTGAGCAGGTTTTACGGGTGAATTTGTTGGGAGCGTTTTTGACCTGTCGCACTGCAGTGCGGGGATGGATGGACGCCGATCGAGGGGGCCGAATCGTCAATATCACCTCGCCCGCCGCCTTTCAGGGCTCGACCACCGGCCATGCCCATTATGCGGCTTCCAAAGCGGGACTGGTCAGTTTCAGCATTTCGCTGGCTCGGGAAGTGGCGTCTCGCGGGATTCACGTGAATCTGGTCGCTCCGGGGATGACGCGAACGGAAATGTCGCGGGCGACCTTGGCCCGGGGCGAGCAACCGTATCTGGATCGGATCCCGTTGCGGCGGATTGCGGAGCCCTCGGACATTGCCGATGTAGTTGTATTCCTCGCCTCGGACCGCGCCGGCTACATGACCGGAGCCACCGTCGACGTCACCGGAGGCATGCTGATGCGCTAGGCGCCGACAAGAACGAATCTGTCCCGTCGTGGGTCGGCGGGGAGACGCACGAAATCATTGCCCTGCTGGAGTTCAATACCAAGATGCTCGTCACGTTGAAGGAAGTTCTGGACGCCGCCCGGGAGCAGCATTATGCTGTGCCGGCCTTCGATTTTACCGAAGATGTGATGGCCCGCACCATTCTGGAAACCGCGGCGGAAAAACGCTCGCCGGTCATCATGATGACCTTGGAGCGGGATCTGGAAAGCGGCGGGGGCCAGGGCTGGGTTTACCAGTCGGGCATCGTCAAGGCCGCGGCGGCCGAATTGGATCTGCCGATCGTCCTGCATCTGGACCATGCCAGCAAGATCGAATCGGTTCACCGGGCGTTGGAGTTGGGATTCACTTCGGTGATGATCGACGGTTCGCGCTTGCCGTTCAAGGAAAACGTGGAACTGACCCAAGCCGTTGTCGCTTTGGCTCACCCACGTGGCGTGAGTGTCGAGTCCGAATTGGGGCATGTGGGCGGGATGGACTTGGAAGATGTCGCCCACGCGGAAAACGTGTTGACGGAACCCGGCGAATTGGCCCGGTTTGTCGAGCAGACTCGTTGTGATGCCTTGGCCGTATCGATCGGCACCGCCCACGGGGTCTATCGCTCCCTGCCGAACCTGAATATCGAACGGCTGAAGGAGTTGAATGCGGCCAGCCGGGTTCCGCTGGTGTTGCACGGCGGCTCGGGAACGCCGGACGACCAGATTCGAGCAGCCACGAAGGAGGGGATTTGTAAACTGAACATTTATGCTGATCTGCGGATCGCCATGTACCGGGGAGTCAAGACCACGGCGATCCTCCACGAACGCCCCGATCCGCTGCCTTTCGACCTGTTCCAGCCGTTGCGTCAGGAGATGGCGGCGGTCATTCGGAACAAGATCGATCTGCTGGGTTCGGCGAATCGAGCCTGAACCCCACCTCCATTTTCCGGACACTGCTCTGTTCAAGGACGGGAAGGAAGAATCCACATGCGATTGCTGGCGATCAGTGACAACTACATCCCGGCGGAATTCATGCAGCGGGGGTTTGCCTCCTTGCAAGCGCAGGGGGTGCAGGTCGAAGTGCGGAGCTGGGAACAGCCGACGCTGATCGATCTGCAGCAGGCCAATCTGGCCATCGAACAGGGCGGTCCGGACGCGGTGGACTTGCCCCCCGAATTGACCGTCGGCATCGAGGCGTTCGATATCCTTTGTGTCCAGTTTTGCCCGCTGGGAAAGCAGGTTTTGGACGCGGCGACCGGATTGAAGGCCATCGGAGTGTTGCGAGGCGGTACGGAGAATGTGGCGTTCAATGTGGCCACCCAGCGCGGGATTGTCGTGTTGAATACGCCGGGGCGCAACGCCCGGGCCGTGGCGGAATGCACGTTGGGTTTGATCCTGACCGAAGTCCGCAATCTGGCGCGTGGGCACGCGGCCCTGAAAGCCGGCCGTTGGACTCGCGATTTCCCGAATCGTGATTTCATCCCGGAACTGAACGGCCGCACGGTGGGCTTGGTCGGCTACGGTGCGGTCGCCCGCTTGCTGGCCGGCTACCTCCAAGCCTTGGGATGCCGTATCCTGGCCTACGATCCGTGGGTGCAGGGCGATACGGCGCCCGCAGAAATGGTTCCCTTGGAACGCTTGTTGGACGAGGCAGATGTGGTGTCCCTCCACGCGCGACTGACGGAAGAGACGCAGCATTTGATTGGCCCCGCCGAATTGGAGCGGATGAAGCCCACTGCGGTGCTGGTCAATACGGCTCGTAGCGGTTTGGTCGACGAGCCGGCGCTGATTCGGATGCTGGAAGCGGGCCGTTTGGCCGGGGCCGCACTGGATGTCTTTGACGAAGAACCACTCCCCGTCGGGCACCCGTTACTGGAATTGGAGAATGTCACGCTGGTGCCCCATTTGGCGGGCAGCACGATCGATGCGTTTTTGAACAGTCCCCACCTGATGGCCCAGCACCTGCGCCGGATGTTCGCCGGCCAGGAACCGCTGCCAATTGTCAATGGGGTCACGCCGAACCGCGAGTTGGTAGGTTAGCTCGCATGAACCGTTTTTCCCCCTCCCCCCTTTCCAGGAGACATTGTCATGAAGAAGGTATTCATTGCGCCGCGAAAATACGTCCAAGGCCGTGGCGTCATTGCCGAGATCGGCACGTACCTGAAACTGTTGGGCAACAAGCCACTCGTACTGTGGGATGACCTGGTCAAGAACCTGGTCAGTGCCACGGTTCAAGCCAGTTGTCAGAAGGCGGGTCTGGAGATGGTCGAGGTGGTTTTTACTGGCGAAGCCACTCAGGAGGAAGCCCAGCGGGTCGCGGCGATCGCCCGCGAGCAGGGGGCGGATGCCATCGTCGGGCTGGGCGGGGGCAAGGTGATCGACATTGCCAAGGCCGCTTCCGTAGCCGGCAATCTCCGTTTGATGACCGTGCCCACCATCGCCGCCACCGACGCGCCGACCAGTGCGGCCACAGTCTGGTATAACGACAGCTCGGATTTCACGGGCTTCGAGTGCTGGACGTTTAACCCGGACGTGGTGCTGGTCGATACCCAGATCATTGCCAACGGGCCTCCGCGAGCGTTTGCGGCGGGTATGGGGGATGCGCTGGCGACCTGGATTGAGGCCGAGGCGTCGTACAAGACGCGGGCGGGCACGCTGGCCGGCGGCTCTTCCACGCAGGCCGCGATGGCCATCGCCCGTTTGGGCTATGAACTGCTGATGGAGTTTGGAATCGAGGCGTTGCGCGCGGTCCGGAACGGGCTGGTCACGCCGGCCGTCGAGCGGGTGGTCGAGGCCAACGTGTTGCATTCGGGCTTGGGATTCGAAAGTGGCGGGCTGGCGACCGCCCACATGATCGCCAACCCGTTGTCCAATGTGCCGGAGTGCAAGGGGCTGATGCACGGAGAGAAGGTCGCTTTCGGGATCGTCACGCAGCTGTGTCTGGATGATGACAGTGACGTGGAGGAAGCCCATCGCATTGTGGACTTTTTGATCCAGATCGGACTGCCGGTCACGTTTGCCGACTTGAATCTGGCGGGAGTGACGCGGGAGCGTCTGCAACCGATTGGCGACGCTTGTGCGGGCGAGGGCTCGTTGTGTCATGCCCATTGCTTCCCGGTGACCGCGGACGATGCGCTGGATGCCATGTTTGCGGCGGACGCCCTGGGGCAGGAGCGGAAGAGCCTGCTGGGGAAGGATACGTAGGAGCGGAAGGTATCGGTCGCGTGGCCGAGAACCGAGCGTGCCGGCGGAAAAGCTGCTTACGCGATGTTAGCCAACCCTTGGCTCCGAGGGTTCGAAAGGCGGTTTTTCCAGGAAAAGCTTCCCGCAGCGGGCAAGTGAAAACGACACACCGGCGCGAAGGCGTTATATTTGCAGTTTGGTCGGGCTCGGCCGGTTGCCAGCGGGCCCGGCCCGATGAATTTCCCAAACCCCCGAACCACCGCTGCTGCCGACGCGTACAGAGCGTAACGAGCCGGCGGATCCGTCGGGTCACTTATCAGATCGATGTGCGCAATCGACCGTGGGCGGAGACATTTGGATGGATATGCCAGCTACGAAAGAAGCCACGGCCCCGGCGGAGCCGGTGGCGACCGGAACCGAATCGGACGTGATTATCGAGACGCGGAACCTGACCAAGGTATACCGCGATTTTTGGGGTCGCCAAAAAGTCCGGGCCCTGAAGGCTTTGGACCTGGAGGTCCGGCGCGGCGAGATCTTCGGCTTACTGGGCCCCAATGGGTCGGGTAAAACCACCACCATGAAGCTCCTGCTGGGCCTGCTGTTCCCCACCAGCGGCCGGGCGCTCGTGTTTGGCAAAGACGCCAGCGATGTGGCCAAGAACGAACGGATCGGTTATCTGCCGGAAGAATCCTATTTGTACCGGTTCCTGAACGCCGAAGAGACGCTGGATTTTTACGGGCGGTTGTTCGACATGCCCGCCAAGTTGCGACAGGAACGCATCCGAGAACTGATCGGGATGGTCAACTTGGGATGGGCACGCCGGCGGCAGCTGAAAGAGTACTCCAAAGGCATGGCGCGCCGCATCGGACTGGCCCAGGCCCTGATCAACGATCCCGAGTTGATCATGTTGGACGAGCCGACCACCGGGTTGGACCCGATCGGAACCCGCGAGATGAAGGATCTGATCCTTCGCTTGCGGGACGAAGGCAAAACGGTGTTGATGTGCAGCCATCTGTTGGCCGACGTCCAGGATGTGTGTGATCGGATCGCGATCTTGTATCAGGGCGAATTGAAGGAGTTGGGACGAGTTGATCGGTTGCTGACCGTGCAGGACGTGACGCAGATTCAAGCCCGGGGGCTATCCCCGGAGGCTCAGGCGGAGATCCGCCAGGTCATCGCACAGCATGGGGGCGAACTGCTCTCGATGGACAATCCCACGTCGACGTTGGAAGAGTTGTTCTTGAACATTGTTCGCGACAGCGAAGCGCGTCCGGGTCGCCGGGCCCAGGAGAAGCGGTAGGGATCTATGGTTCTGGAACGAGAAATTCTGCCTTTTTGGGTATGGCTGCTGCCACGGGTCGACAGTGACGGAGTCCTGCATTTAGGGGCTCTGCTGCTGTTCTTCCTGATCGTGGTCGGGTTGGCGGTGGTCTCGGTGTTTCTGGGCTATTTGCGGATGATGATCCTGCAGGGGCCGGGCGAAGGCTTCTATGCGGTGGCCAAATCGATTGCTACGGCGATCTCCCGCGATTTCCCCCAGACACGGATGGGACGCATTCTCGCCATGGCCCGCTTGGCCATTCAGGAGTCCCTGAGGCGGCGGGTGCTGGTGGCCTTTTTCGTGTTCGCCGTGGTCCTGCTGTTCGCCGGGTGGTTCCTGGATCCGCAAAGCGACCATCCGGCGCGGCTGTACCTGGGATTCGTGCTCTCCTCCGCGGAGCCCATGATCCTGATCCTGGCGATCCTGTTGAGCGTTTTCAGTCTGCCCAACGACATCAAGAACCATACGATCTACACGGTGGTGACCAAACCGGTGCGGGCGTCGGAAATCGTGCTGGGACGGATCCTCGGTTTCTGCACGATCCTGACCTTCATGCTGGTGGTGATGTGCGCGGTGAGTTACGTGTTCGTCATTCGTGGACTGGATCACACGCATACGGTGCACTTGGATGACATGGTCCCGTTGGGGGCCGCGGGAGACGAGGCGGTCAGCTGGACGGGCGAAACCTCGCGCGATGCCCACCATCGGCATGAGATCACGATCGGTCCGGATGGTTTCGGCCAGACGGATCGCCAGATGGATCACGAGCATTCGGTCTGGATTGTCGGCGAGGGGGACGACCAACAGGTGATGATCGGTCCGCCGCGCGGGGCGCTGGTCGCCCGCGTTCCGATCTACGGGACGTTGCGTTTCAAGGATCGCACCGGCCGTCCGGGCCAAGGGATCAGTGTCGGCAAGGAATGGACCTATCGGCAGTACATCGAAGGTGGTTCGCTGGCGGCCGGGGTATGGACGTTCGACGGGATTACTCCGGAACGGTATCCCGAGGGCTACTTGCCGCTGGAAATGACGTTAGGGGTCTTTCGTACCTATAAGGGGGACATTGTCTCGCCCGTGCTCGGTGCGCTGACGGTCAAGAACCCTTCCACGGGCCTGAGCAGCGAACCGATCCCCTTCGGCGCCCGGGATTTCGTAACGCTTTCCCACCAGATCCCGCAGCAGCTGCGTGCGATCGACGCGGACGGGACGTTGCGGGATGTGGACCTGTTCGAGGATCTGGTGGACGAACAGGGCCGGACGGAGATTTGGGTCAGCTGTGAGGAGCCGGCCCAGTATTTCGGCATGGCCCAGGCGGATCTCTACATCCGCGGTCCGGATCGCTCCTTTGCCTGGAATTTTGTCAAGGGCTATATGGGGATCTGGTTGCAGATGATCATCATCACGTGTTTCGGTGTGATGTTCAGCACCTTCCTGAGCGGCCCGGTCGCCATGGTGGCCACGTTTATGGTGTACATGGTGGGGATGTTCAAGGAGTTTATCATGGGATTGGCCACGGGCGAGTTGCCCGGCGGGGGACCTGTCGAGTCCCTCTTGCGAACGGCCCTCCAGATGAACATCACCATCGAACTGGACATGGGGCCCGTGATCGATCGCGTGGTTCCGGCGATCGACAGGGTGCTGCTGTTTTTCATGTGGGTCGCCGCCACCATCTTCCCGGACTTCGGGGTGTTTAACACTTCCCGTTTCGTCGCGTACGGCTTCAACATCAGCGGCCACTTGCTGGCCCAACAATTGGTCATGGCGGGGGCCTTTGTCGTGGTCCTGAGCATCTACGGATACTTCTTCCTGAAATCACGCGAGGTAGCAGCATGAGCCGGGACATTTCTTTTCGCCGCAAGGTGATTTATGTTACCGCGATTGCCCTGTTGTTATATCCCCTGTATCGACTGGGGCAGCCGGCGACGCACACCAGCCCCGGCGGGATGCTGGCCCAGTTGCGGGCCGAGCACAATCTGGCGCAAGCCGAATTGGGCGAAATCGATCCGGCCAGCGAAACCATGAAACTGGCCACGTTGGGCATGCGGCCGTTCGCCGTGATCATGCTGTGGGAAAAGTCCAACGAGTACAAGATGAAGGAGGACTGGGATAATTTCTCGGCCACCTTGAATCAGATCACCAAACTGCAGCCGAATTTCATCACCGTCTGGGAATTTCAGGCCCATAATCTGGCCTACAACATCTCGGTGAATTTCGATGACTATCGCCACCGCTACCACTGGGTCAAGCGAGGCATCAACTTCCTGGTGGACGGCACCTATTACAACCGCGAGAACCCCCGCCTGCTGCACCAGGTGGGCTGGATCACCGGGCAGAAGATCGGCCGCGCGGACGAGCGTGTGCAGTTCCGCGAAATGTTCCGTGACGATAATGACTTCCATGACGAAATCAATAGGGAAGTCGTCGTGGACGAGGCCTTGGGCTACGACGGCCGCCCCGATAATTGGCTGGTCGGACGCCTGTGGTACCAGCGCGCCCAGTCCGCCGTGGATACCCGCGGGATGCCGCTCCGCGGAAAGAGCCCCCTGATCTTCCACTCCGATAACCCCATGTCCCTGATCAACTATGCCTCCACGATCGCCGAGGAAGGCATCTTGGGAGAAACCGCGATGCGGGCGTGGCGCGAGGCCGAGGGCGGATGGGAGGAATTCGGACGCCGCCAGATCCCGACCTCGTGGGGGCACCCTGTCCGGCTGGCAGAATACGAACAGATCAACCAGGACATCGAAAACCTGGTCCAGCAGCTGGATCAGCTGTTGCCCGGCCAGCGGGAACGTCTGGAACAAGAGAAACTCGACAGCCTGACTCCCGATCAACGACGGGTCCTGGCCATGGCCGAAACGCAGATCGAAGAACTGACCGATGATGAGTTCACCATGCTGTTCGAAGTCCGCGAACTGACGGAGGTGACCCACGCCGAAGTCGCGGAGCAGGGCGAAGGCGAATTGCGGGACCGCGCCCGTCAATTGGCCGCACGGCTGGAAGATCTCGGGCACTACTCCCGCCGCACGTCGCAGTACCGCAGTATTGTGAATTACGAGTACTGGGGCACGCGGTGCGAGGCGGAACAGACCCGGACGGCGGTGGATGCCCGCGAGAATCTGTACCAGGCCCAGCAATTGCACGACGCAGCCGCCCTGGAAGACGCACGCGAACTCTACGAAAAAGCCTGGCATCAATGGCGTTCGCTTTACGACAGCTTTCCCCGCCTGATGGATGACGTGGCGGCCGATGATCTGGCCACAGCCATCGGACGTTACGGCCGGTTGCTGCAGCAGTTGGACGAGACCATCCCCGAGGATTTCCCGCTGTACGATTTCCTGGCCCGCCGCGGGGATCGGGGCGATCTGGATGAATTCCTCCGTGAGGTGATCCGAAACATCCCCGCCGAACACCTGGAACAGGCGCAAGCCGATACGGACCCTGCCGAAGAACCGTCCCCTGAGACCGTGGAAGAACCGGAATCGGAGACCGTGGAAGAACCGTCACCGGAGACCGTGGAAGAACCGGAATCGGACACCACGGATTAGCGCCCGGTTGAATGGGCAGGTTGGTCCGACCCGTCCGACCCGTCCGACCCGTCCGACTTGTCCGACCCGTCCGACCACGGTTGTTCTTTCAACCGTTCCAATACATCCTGCCAGCGCAGGGCCGTTTTGTAAAACAGCGTGTTCGGCGGCAGATCGCTGGGCGGTGCGGCGATGCTGGCCGCCACGGCCAGCAGGATCGGCGAATCGGCGAACTCGCGCAGCGTCTGCAGCTTGGCAGCCAAGTACTCGGGGGTCCAGAAACCGACGATTTCCATCAGCACGCGGCGACCGTCTTCATGCTGGAACACGAAATCCGGCAGGAACGTCTTCTGGCCACGATGGAGGATCTCGTCTTCCCGCATCAGCGTCCAGCCCTCGCGCGGGGCGTCGCCCCAACGCTGGGCAAAGGCTTGTTCGACCTGCGAATCGAAGGCGTCTTGCGGCGGCAGATGACTGGTCAGCCCGTCGCCGGACGACAGTTCCAAGGCCAGCAGGCGAGAGCCCAGCCGGGGTTGGAGCAAGGCATGCATCTGCCAGTCGCGGCAAGCGATCAAGGCGGGCAGGAACCGCGCCATGTTCACCCCGTATCGCCGCGTCTGCCGCATGATCGAGGTGGGCCCGTCCAAACGGATCCGGTAGCGCCCGTCCTCCAGCCGCGTGATGGTATGCATCAGCCGAGCCAGTTTGGCATAACGCAGGATCGTCTTGAAATCATCGCGCGCCCAAATCGTCATGCGGGACGCATCGTAGAGACTGGCCTGGACCTGGGCCACGTTATAGCGGGACAGCAACGCGGCCGGACTGGCGTAACCGTCGAAGCGGAGCAAGCGGTGAAACTCGATCACATCGGCGAACAGGTCCCGATCGATCTCATGCCAGGAGCGGCCCAATCGGGAGGCGATGCGAGCTTTGATCGTCGCTTCCGACGATTCGAACAAGCGGTCGGGGTGGCGGACCAGCGGATGGTGCCGGGCGGCCAGGCGGAACACCTGCTGGCGCAGGCGAACGGCTCGTCCCCGGCGGTCACGTTCGTAGGTGGACACGTCGTCCAACAGCTTCATGAACGCGGCAATTCGCCGTTGGGGACAATCCGTCTCGGCGGCGAACACCGCCGCGACCGCGCGGTGCAGTTCCTGCCGGGTGCGGCCGGCCCCGCCGTGATAGATCTCCAGCATCCGCGCGGCGTAATGCCGGTAATGGCCATGCGTGGGCTGCGTCAGGCGATCCGGCAGGACCCGCCCGCCAGCGAAATCGTAGTAGACCAGCATTTCCGCACGGGTCAACACCGGGGCGCCTCCTTCCGCAGGGTCTTGGCGCCCGTGTAGGCATCCGAGGACCGCCGCCGCCGCGAACGCTGGACGTCCTTGGTGTCCGCGCACACAATTTCGTACAAACGGGCCGGCAGATTCCCGCTGCGCCGTAAGATCCGGCCCAACCGCTGCTTGGCTTGACGTGTGGACGAGCTGCCGCCGATCACCACCGCCACCTTGACTTCGGGCAGATCCACGCCCTCGTCCAGAACCTGATTGGCGACCAGGACCGGGTAACGGCCGGTGCCCAAACCCTCCAGCACTTCCCGCCGCTCCTTCTTGCCGCAATGACTCAACAGGCAGGGCACCAGGAACCGCCGCGAGACCTCACGGGCCATCGCATTGGAACCGGTGAACACCAAACAAGGTTCCCCCTGGTGCAGACGAAACAGATCTTCCAGAACGCGCAGCTTCTCTCGAGCACGATCCTCGATCGCTTGGCGCGCCCGGTACGCCTTCAAAGCGGCCCGAGCCTCCGGCGTCCGGGCGGTGTCGGCACACACATCTTGCCAGCAGTATTTCGGATTCTCGCGGCGGCGGGCGTGCATGTAACGACGCACCACATCGGACAGCTGGTTGTAACGAGCCTGTTCGGCATCGGACAGGTAGACGGGGATCCGCACCACCTCGTAACGAGCCAGCGACCGCCCCGTGACGTCCGCCAGAGGCAAGTCGTAAACCAGCGGCCCGATCAGCCAAGTCAAGTCCACGTGCCGGTTGTCGGAACGCTCGGGCGTGGCCGTCAAACCCAACCGATACGGAGCGGCACTCATCCGGGCGGCATCCCGGCGCTGCTGGCCCGGCAAATGGTGACATTCGTCAAACACCACCAACCCGAACCGGTTCCCTAACCGGTCCATGTGCAGGTAAGCGCTGTCGTAGGTGGTCACCGATATGGGACAAACCCGGTAGACATTGTCCCCGATCACGCCCGCGTCGTACCCCAGTCCGGTCAGGATTCGGCGATGCCATTGGTACATCAGGTCGCGGACCGGAGCCACGACCAGGGTGCTGAGCATTCGCTGGGCCATGATCGTCAGCGCAACTTCGGTCTTGCCGGTTCCCGTCGGCATGACCAAATAGCCTTTCCCCTGCGAGGTCCAATTGCGGACCGCTTGCTGCTGCTCTTCCCGCAACGTGTGCAATTGCACCTGGGGCCAATGGATGGTCTGCCACTCCGGCACGCCGTCCTCGATTGGCAGCCCCGCTTGCTCGGCTATCTGCACCACCTGATCGTAGTGCATCGCATCGCCGCGCCAAGCGGGCAGGCGTGCATCCCAGATGCCCAGCGGCTCCAGCGCAGCGGGCAGCTCGCGGCGCGCCAGGCCCTCCAGCACGAGCGTGCCACGGGAAAACGACAATGAGACCCTTTTAGCCGAATGCCTCACGGGGAACCGGATCCTGACCAATCGGACTCGACAGCAGCCATATCAGGGGTTGCCGTTTCCGAGTCCGGCGAATAGGAATTACCACAATGCCACTTTCGATTATTGTACCCGATCCTTGGCAACTGCCCGCATTTCCGCTCGCCCGTTGCGGCAGTTTCTGCTATAGTATTCGGAAACCTCGCCCCATTTTCCCGCCAAAATTGGCACAGGAAGACTCCCGCCTCTGAGGGTTTTTCATGTCCGATCCGACCGTTGATCGACCGCTTGGTCCGCTCGCGAGTTCCCGCCGTCCCTTGTTTGCTTTGGCCCTGTTGCGAATCGGGATTGGCTGGCATTTGGCATACGAGGGTCTGACCAAGCTCTTGGATCCTGGCTGGACATCCGCGGGTTACCTGCGGACGGCAGAGTGGATGGGAGCGGACGTATTCCGGGCGATTGCCGAGGATGGCTTCTGGCTGCCTATTGTGGATCAGCTGAACATTTGGGGGTTGCTGCTGATCGGGACCGCCCTGATGTTGGGCCTGCTGACCCGGGTGGCAGCGGCGGCAGGAATCGTGCTTTTGGGCCTTTATTATATGGCTCACCCGCCCTTGTTCGCCCCCACGTCGGTGCCGCTGGAAGGTAACTACCTGATCGTCAACAAGAACGTGGTGGAGATGTTGGCGCTATTGGTCGTGGCGCTGCTTCCGGCCACACGTTTGGGGTTGGATCGTTACGCTCTGGCGATCTGGCGGCGTGTGACCCGTGGTTTCGGAAACGCGGGCGTGCCGGGGGATTCGCGGGAGCCCGTATCGGCGCGCGATCTGCCGACGTTGGCTCGGCGGCAGGCACTGACCGGCTTGCTGGGCATGCCGGTTGTGGGGGCCTTTGTGATGGCGGTGCTGCAGAAGCACGGTTATCGGAGCGAAGAGGAACGGCAATTGGCCGGCAGCACACGAGTGGTCACCGATGCGACTTCGGGGGCCACGGAGAAGTATCAGTGGGACACTTTGGAGCAGCTCCAAGGCCAAGTGCCCACGGCCCGGCTGGGCAACGTGGAATTCAGCCGCCTGGTGATGGGTGGCAACCTGATGAACGGTTTTGCTCACGCCCGCGATTTGATTTACGTATCCAAGTTGATCAAGGCCTATCACGACCGGGACAAGATCTTCGAGACGTTCCGCTTGGCGGAAGCCTGTGGGATCAACACGATCATCACCAATCCGATCCTGGCGCCGGCGATTGTGGACTATTGGGAACACGGGGGCGGCAAGATCCAGTTCATCGCTCAGTGTCGCGGCCGGGACAATCGCGAGTTGTTGGAGATCCTGCAGTATGCGGTGGACAACGGGGCCTGTGCCGCCCACATTCAGGGCGCCGCCGCGGACACCTACGTCCGCACCGAGAATTTCGACTCGATCGCGTGGGCCTTGGACCGGATGCGCGAGTTGGGGTTGCCGGCCGGTATCGGCGCCCATTACCTGGAAACCGTGGTCGCCTGTGTGGAGCGGGGGATTGAGCCGGATTTCTGGATGAAGACCCTGCACCATCATAACTACTGGTCCGCCAATCTGGATGGGCCGGATCATGACAGTATCTGGTGCGAGAAGCCGGACGAGACGATCGCTTACATGGCCGATTTGCCGCAACCCTGGATCGCTTTCAAGGTGCTGGCGGCGGGAGCGATTCATCCCCGAGTCGGTTTCAAACACGCGTTTACCCACGGGGCCGACTTCATCTGCGCCGGCATGTACGATTTTCAGGTCGTTGAGGATGCCAACATCGCTTACGAATTGCTGGCCGGCGATCTGCCCCGCCAGCGACCCTGGCGTGCCTAGTGCGTCTGTCAGCCGACAATTATTTTGGGGGAGGAGAAAGCATGCGAATTGCATTGACCGGCGCCACGGGGTTTATCGGCCGCTATCTGGTCCGGCATCTGATTGAGGCGGGGCATCGGCTGCGATGCTGGCACCGCCCGCAGAGTGACCGGACGGGCTTCGAACCGCGGGAGGATTCACTGGAATGGATTGCGGGGGATCTGGGCGATGCCCGGGCGAGTGACCAGTTGGTATCGGGATGCGAAGCGGTCGTTCACGCGGCTTTGTACCATCTGGGGGGCGGTTTTCGGGGCGGCGAAGGCGATCTGGTCCCCTTCGTGGAAAAGAACGTTCTCGGTACCATCCGCTTGATCGAAGCGGCCCGCCGAGCCGGCGCCGCCCGTTTCGTATTCATCTCGACCTGTGCCGTGCACGAGAAGATCCTGGAGGACCGTCCGCTGGACGAAGCCCATCCGTTGTGGCCCACCAGTCATTACGGTGCGCACAAGGCAGCGATCGAGAAATTCGTACACAGCTATGGACTGGGGATCGGTTATCCGATCTGCGCCCTGCGGCCGACGGGGGTGTACGGTTTGAACCATCCCGCGGAGGCCAGCAAGTGGTACGAACTGGTCGCGGCCGTGGTCCGCGGCGAAACGGTATCTTGTCAGGGAGGTGGCAAGGAGGTGCATGCCGCCGACGTGGCCCGGGCGGTCGAACTGCTGTTGAAAGCCCAGAATGTGGCGGGCGAAGCGTACAACTGCTACGACCGATATATCTCCGAATACGAGGTGGCCCAGATCGCACGCCGCGTGGCCAACCGTTCCGGCGAGATCGCCGGTGACCGGAAAGAACCGAAGCACGAGATCGAAACGGGGAAACTGCGGGCCCTGGGCATGGAGTTCGGGGGGCAGAACCTGTTGGAACAGACCGTAGCCCAACTGGTCGCTGCCGTAACCGCTTGAGCCCCTCGCCAGCTACCCCTACCCACGGCATGGCATTGGGCTGTCCTGTTCATCGGCATCCCCCTTCTTCAAAGCCGGTAGGAATTCTATTCCTCGAAAACGTAATGCAGCGAGTCGTCGAGCGCTGGTTCGTCGAACGGGAAATCCGCTGGC
>SLEY01000579.1 GCA_007124535.1 Planctomycetaceae bacterium | reverse complement strand
GTCCACCTCGATCGGCTGGATCACTATCGCCGTAACCGATGGCGGCAGATCCTGGTCGAGGACCGTCGCGCGGGCCCTGCCGAGACGGCTGCCAGCCGGATCGATTTCACCGATTGGCTGCGGCGGTTGCCCGACACCCTGCGCGCGGTGGCGGAACTGCTCGGGGCCGGGGAAACGACCGGCACGACGGCACGGGAGTGCAAATTGTCGGCCGGTCGGGTCAGCCAGATGCGGCGGGAGTTGAAAGACCGCTGGGAGGAATTCCACGCCGGGGCGATGGCTTGATCTGACACAGGCTCCCCTCGTCCCCATCCAACGAAGGAGCCCCTCGTGACGTATGCCTTGGTTCTCGCCAGCAGCCTGTTGGCCGTCCTGCTCACCTGCGCCCTGATTCGCGAGTGCGGCTGCGACGGGCTTTGCAGAGGCTGCTGGCACGTCTTCTCTCACACTGGAAGGAGTGCCCATGAATGGAACCCGTTCCGGTCGGTGGCCTGCTCGTGGTGTAGCTGATCGTGCTGGCGGCCGGTTGTGGTTCCAGATTCTGGTCCTCCCGCAAAGGCAGACCACCGTCACCCAGCCAGTGCCCGGAGGGCGAGCAAGTCCATTGAGCAGACCCTGGGCCAGCGCACGTCCGAACGGCTGACCACCGAATTCTACGCCAGCGAAGGCGTGGAACAGCAGGCACACCGCCTGGGCCAGTGATCTGCCGAACCTGTCATCACGCCCATCTCTGCACCCTCTCACAGGAGGTCCATATGTCGCTTCAAGAGCGGTTGCTTGCACTGTTCAGCCGCTCGCAGCCTGCCCCCTCCCCTCAGCAACCCCGCGCGTTGGTTGTGGTTGAAGGCCGGTTCGACATCGAGTTCCTGCGGCGGATCAGCACCATCCTGGCCGCCGGTCTTGCGGATGTTCCCGATCTGGCCGACCTGGAACGCCGCCGCGTGTTAGTCTTCTTGCCATTTGGTGGCGATGCCTGGCTTTGGACCGAGCGGCTAGCCCCGCTAGGTTTTCCCGAGTTCCATCTCTACGACCGGGAAATGTCGCCTGTAACCGAGTTGCGCCAGCGAGCCGCCCATCGTGTGAACCAGCGCAACGGCTGCCAGGCAGTGTTGACCACCAAACGCAGCATTGAAAACTACCTGCACCCGCAGGCCGTCGCCGAAGCGTGCGGGGTGGCAATCGAATTCGGTGATCAGGACCCCGTGGCCGACCTGCTCGCCGAGCAGCTCTCTTCCGCCCAAGACACGGTCCCCTGGTCCCAGCTTCCCCACCACACCCACAAACGGCGGCGCAATCGGGCAAAGCGGCACCTGCATACCAAGGCCGTCGATCGCATGACCATCGGACGGTTGGCGGAGCGGGATCCGCAAGGTGAAGTCATTTCCTGGTTGCGGACCATCGCACGCCTGTCCGCCCCGGATGCGGGATAGCCCGCCTCGCCCGCCAACCCGTTCCCGTCCCCCGTTTTCTCCCAGAAAGGACCCTCGTTCATGACGCTCCAACAATCGCTCGCGGAGTACATCTCCGCCTGTTTCACCGGTCTGTGGATCCAATCCCACGAGCACGAAGACGCGTTGACCGAAGTCGCTCGGATGTGCCGCGACGAATCCTGGCGGCTGATCGTATGGGACATTCACCACGGCCTGACGCTCCACCCCCAGAACGGCACCAGTGTGGATACCGAGACCAACGACCCGCTGGCAGCCATCGCCGCCCTGGAATCGCTGCCCAAATCCGTCCAGCGGCTGTGTAGCTGTGACGCCGAACGCGGCGGGATTTACGCCCACAGCCAGGCCAAGGGCAAGGCGACTTCGCGTCGCCGGGTGGCCCGTGACGTGTCCGCCAACTGATCTGTCCGTGCCGGATGTCGTGTTTTTTCGGCATGGCCGCGTTGCAAGGCACCGGATGTGCCTCCGCTGTGGGCCGTGCCGTTTTGTGCTTCGCGGAAAAACGATTATCCGCGTTGTCGCATCCCGGCTACCTGTCATTCCGCGCTCAATCGTCGGGGACGGGGGTGCGTATGGCACGCTGGCACGGACCGGTCACTTGCCGCGCTCGCCCGGCGTCCAGCGTGCCCAGTCCACTTGGGAAACGCTGCTTTGAACCTGCGCATCGAGTTCGGGTATCCGTTCTTTGAGCGGGTTGAGTTTGTCCATGATCTCATTCTTGTGTCGGTCCAGCACGTCGCGCATCTCTTTCTCCAGGTACTTTTCCAGCATCTCGAGATTCTCAATAACATCCTTCCGGCTGAGGATTTTGTCCGCCTGCTCTTTCGATTGGTCGTACCAACCTTTGAACGTCTGCGGCACTTCGTACCAGGCAGGCGGCGAATGCCACTCGAACAGGTTCCGCGTCATCGCCCGCCAGACCTCGTTGATATATTCCGTTCTTGCGCTATACAGGTCGTCGTTGATCTGCGTAAGATCGGCCTGGATTCGATCATAATGCTGCAGGTTTTCGGCTTGCATCTGTTCGAGTTCCGCGAGGGGCGCCATCGCGGCGTCGCTGGGCAGACCGATCAGCACCACCTCGCAGCGGTCGCCGTCCGCCTCCACCTGCGAAACCAGGTCCCCGACTTCCGGCAGCCGCTGCCGAAGCAAGTCGATATTGCGCTGCGCGCGGTCGTACTCGCCACGATCGAGTTGCGATGCGATCAGGTCGTAACGCTGCTGAATGTGGTGCAATTCGCCCTGCAACCGCGATTGGAGCCTGGTGTCCGATATCTGGCCCGTAGCAACCACGTTGGGCGAACGGAACAACGAGTCCACAGGCTCCCTAGGCTCTTTTTCAACCAACTGGCTCGGCGCTAGGGCGTGGGAGAGTCGAATTGCGTCGTCGAGGATCTCCAGGAGCCGCTCGATGTGCGCGACGCTCCCAGAGTAGAATTGGTATTGGATACGATACCGTTGCCTTGCCTCGTCGTCCGGCCGGGACGGCGGATGTGGTTTCTGGCCCCGCCTATTGTCCAGCCACCGCGCGTGATTCGGCCGCGCCTCCTCCAGAAACTCCCGGTACAACGCCCGTTGTCGATCCGTGAGAAGATCGATTGTTCGTCGGTGCAGTTTCCTCGTATGGCTTTCAAGAGCCTCATATCTCGCCTCGTGATATGCCAGCCACTCGTTGGTCAAGCCGTCAGGCAGCCCCGATGGCGGCAAGTTCCTGAACAGCTCCGCCCCCAGCGTCCAGTACAGAATGCGATACTGGCGCGCTTGCTCCGCTGTGAGTTGCAGCCGTTCGATCGTTTCCTCGAGTCCCCGAGCCCTGACTTCCTCGAGTCGCTGCGGATCGTGATGGTCTGGAGAATGGCTTCGTAGCGCGCTGCGCCATTCGGCACGAGCCGCTCGGACCGTCCGCGGGGATGGGTCCCGGTCCTCTTGCGCCGGCAGCCACCGGCCGCCCAGCAGAATTACACCGGCCAGGCACAGGAAAATGGAAAAACGGTTTCGCATGATTTCGTCTCCCGGTTGTCGCATTGTCGCACACCCAACACCGGCCGACTACGGTTGCCGCACCCCCACAAATTGGCGAGAACAACTCCGTCGCCTCATTGGTCACCCTCCCGACCAACGCTCGCCCCCTGACGTGAGCCACTCTCTCCGCTGCCCAATCGCGAAAGACCCCCACCGTCGATTTCGCCAGCCGAGGGTTTTACAAAATCGGCCTGTTTTGTGTTCCTCGACCAAAACCGGCAAGCTAGCTTGATTTTCGCCCGAACCTGCGGAAACGGGCTGGTTTTGCACGACCGTCGTATCGCTTGGGCGTGCCAGATCAGGGTTGATCACCCCCGAATTCTAGCCGCGTCGCCTGCTGACGTCGCCCCATCACTGACCGCGGAAACGCTTCTCCCCGGTCGGCCAACCGGGCTCCCCGGCCCAAACTGTCCATCCGTGCCGGGCAGGCCCAGCATGTACTTCCCTCCCCCTGGTAGCTAAAAAAGGAGACCCTTATGACTGCCTTTCTCGAACCCGTGGCGGTTCAACCTTCCACCTCGCCCACGCAGCGGTTGCGGGCTACGATGATCGCCGTGCGTGTGGCGATCAACTGGTTCGGCGTCCGCAAGACGCTGACCTCCCAGCAGAAGACCGTGGCAGCCGACACGTTCGGTGCCGAGCGGACCTTCCTCTCGGCGGGCAAGAAACTGCTCGATACCAGCCATCCCGCCTTCCAGGCCGCCACCTCGGTACGCAACCGTACCGTCAAATACTGGAAGGGCCTCAGTCTGCCGTACCCCGAACCCGGCGTGCGGTTGATCCGCCAGGATGCGATTGACGGCTTCGAATATCAGATGAGGCAGTTCCGCGACGAGCTTGACGATGCCTCGTGAGCCCACCTCGCGGTTGCCGGAGAGGAGGTTTGCGTTCGGGATCTTGGCGACGATCGATGCGTTTGTGTACCACCCGCAGGCATCCGGCTCTTGCTCAAGACAACCATCTTCGCGCGGCATCTCTCCGGGCTCTTCTGGTTTGCGGCGCCAATCGTATCGAGTCTTGCCGTCCTGGTCCAGCAGCAACAGTCGATCGTCGGTCAGTTCCAGAATCCGTTCCTCCACGCGATCTCCCATGCTTCGGAGGATCATCTGCACTTGGACGATCGGCTGGCCGCGGACCGTCCGTTTCTTCAAGCGACCGTTTTCGATCGACCAGACCATCTCGAACGTCAGACGTCGGGCGAACAATCGGGCACGCATGCCGTCGAGTTCGACGACCATGGTGCCCGTGCCATCCTCCTCCAGCGTCTTGGTTCGACGCCCTTGATACTCGTCCTGCCAGGTTCCGATCACCTGTCGCCGCAAGTGTTCGTCTCGACTTGGTTCCGCTCCTGCCGCCCC
>SLEY01000612.1 GCA_007124535.1 Planctomycetaceae bacterium | reverse complement strand
TATCGCACCTCGCCGGAGGAGTTTGCCAGCCATGCCCGCGAGTTGCGCAGCGCCGGGGCCGATTTTATCGGCGGCTGCTGCGGTACCAATCCGGACTACATCCGCGCCTTGGCCAAGGAGCTTCGTCCATGAACTCGCGAGAACGGGTCTTGCGGGCCATCCATCATCAACCGGCCGATCGTGTGCCGATCGACTTGGGCGGCACCCGCCAGTCGGGGATCGCGGCGTCCACCTACCACCGTTTGAAACAGCAGCTGGGCCTGTCCAGCCCGACACGGGTCTACGACGTTTACCAGATGTTGGCCGAAGTCGAACAACCGATCCTGGAACGGTTCGGGGCCGACGTGATCGGACTGAATCGGCCGGACGTGGCCTTCGGCATCCGAAATGAGAATTACAAGCCCTGGCAATTGTTCGATGGCACGCCCGTGGAAGTGCCGGGCGGGTTCGAACCGGTAAGGGACGAGGCGGGCGATCTGGTGCTGCTCCGCGACGGCGAACCGATCGCCCGAATGCCTCGCGACGGGTTCTATTTCGATCGGGTCGAGGTCTTTCCCGGGGCGGCGCACGTGCCTCTGGAGGGTTATCAACCGCCGCGGTTGACCGACCAGGACTTTTTGCACTACGCGGCTCAAGCCGAAGCGTTGTATCAGAACACCGATCTGGCCATCGTGGCGCCGCTGGGGCCGCCTTACGAATTGTTCTACGGTCTGGGAACCGGCGATTTCGAAGCCTGGATGATCACCCTGGCTAGCGAACCAAATTATGTCAGCGCCCTGTACGAACGCCTGGTCGATGCCTGGCTGGACAACCTCCGGCGATTCGTCGACGCGGTGGGAGATCGCGTGCAGATCCTGCAGGTCAATGACGATTTCGGGACCCAGCAGTCGCTGTTTTTGTCCGTGGACATGTACCGCCGACTGGTCATGCCGGCTTACCAGCGCGGCCTGGACTGGATCCACCGCCACACGCGAATGAAAGTCCTGCTGCATTCGGACGGGGCCCTCTTTCCGCTGATCCCTTCGCTGATCGAGACGGGCTTCGACATTTTGAACCCGGTCCAGACCAGTGCGGCGGGGATGGACCCGCAACGTTTGAAGGACCAATTCGGCCGGCAGATCGTGTTTTGGGGTGGTTCGCTGGATTGCCAGAAGACGTTGCCCTACGGGACGGTCGATCAGGTGGTGGAGGAAGTCAGCCGGCATCTGCGCGTGTTTTCTCCTGGCGGGGGGTATGTCTTCGCCCCGGTTCACAATATCCAAGCCGGGGTACCACCGGAAAACGTGGTGGCCATGTACGACACCGCGCTGCAATTCGCTTTGCCCGAAGCCTTTTGAAGGGGGGTCTGCCACGTGAACGGACGTCAACGAATTCTGGCGGTGTTGGAAGGCCGTGTGCCCGATCGTACGCCCCTGATGCCCATCACGATGATGCTGGCAGCCGATCAGATCGGCCAGCGTTACGGGCGATACGCCACCGATTATCGGGTGTTGGTCGAAGGTCAAATGCAGGTGGCGGAGGCCTTCGATTTCGATTACGTCTCCTGCATCTCCGACCCGGCCCGCGAAGCGGCGGATTGTGGGGCGGATGTGCAGATCTTCGAGGATCAGCCGCCGGCCATCAACGAAATGCAGGCCCTGCTGGCCGACAAGGCGACGCTGGCTGGGTTGGAGATCCCCGACCCCCACGCCCCGGGGCGCATGCGGGACCGCGTGCAAGCGGCCGGGTTGTTTCGCGAAAAACTGGGCGGCGAGAAAATGATCGAAGGCTGGATCGAAGGCCCGTGCGCGGAAGCGGCCGACCTCCGCGGCATCAATACCCTGATGCTGGACTTTTATGACGATCCCCACTTTGTTCGCCAGCTGTTCGACTTTGTGCTCGAGATGGGGCTCCGTTTCGCCCGGGCCCAGGTGCAGGCGGGCGTGGAACTGATGGGCGTGGGGGATGCCGCCGCCTCGTTAATCGGCCCCCAACTGTATCACGAGTTCGTCTGGCCCTACGAAAAACGACTCGTCGATGGACTCCATGACATGGGCTGTAAGGTGCGGCTGCACATCTGCGGGAACATCAACCGGATTCTCGAACCCGTAGGGAAACTGGGCTGCGATATTGTCGATCTGGACTTCATGGTCCCGGTCGCCGAGGCCCGCCGTCAGATGGGGCCCGATCCCGTGCTGCTTGGCAATCTGGACCCCGTTCGCACCCTCCGTAATGGGACACCGGAATCGATCCGCGAGGCGGTCGCCCAATGCCATCGGGAGGCCGGCTCGCGTTTCCTGATCGGAGCCGGTTGCGAGGTGCCTCGGCATACCCCCCCGGAAAACCTGCTCGCGCTGACCCACTATGCGCATGCGACGGGCAACCGCTGACCGCATTGGGCCACCCACCTTTCCTCTTGGACCGCCATCGGGATAATATGTGCGGTCTTGTTCGTTTGCTGCGAGTTCCCGGGAGTTCGCCGCAAAATCACCCGTCTGTTTTCGAAAGAGGTACGAATGGAAAGCGAATTGTACGATCGCGTCAGTTCGATTCATCAGCGTTTGATCCAACTGCGAGACAGTCTTTGACCACGCCAGCCAAGAAAAACAGATTTCCGATATCGAAGCTCGGATGGCCGCCCCCGATTTTTGGGATAGCCACGAACGGGCTCAAAAGGTGGTCAGTGAACTCAAATCGCTGCACGCGGTGATCGATCCGTTGAACGAAGCTTGGCGATCCAGTCAGGACCTGCAGGGCCTGCTGGAAATGGCCGAAGAGGATGAAGACTTCGCAGCCGAGGTACAGCAGGAGGTCGAACGCCTGGAGCGGTTGGTCAGCGAACTCGAGTTGAAGGCCCTGTTGAATGGGCCCCATGACGCGGCTGGCGCCCTGTTGACAATCAACGCGCGGGACGGCGGAACCGACGCCAACGACTGGGCCGAGATGCTGCTGCGGATGTACCTTCAATGGGCTCAGCAAAATGGCTATTCGGCGGAGTTGCTGGATCGTAATGAAAACGAGGAGGCGGGCATCAACAGCGCCACGCTCGCGGTTCGCGGGCCGATGGCTTATGGTTACCTGAAGGGCGAGACGGGCATGCACCGGCTGGTGCGCATCAGCCCGTTCAATGCGGATGGCAAGCGGCAGACCAGTTTTGCGGCCGTGGACGTTTCGCCGGAAGTCGATGACGACATTGTGGTGGAGATCGAGCCGAATGAGGTTCGCGAGGACATATTCCGGGCCAGTGGCGCCGGTGGCCAGCACGTCAACAAGACGTCCAGCGCGATCCGTTTGACCCACTTGCCCACGCGGATCACGGTGCAGTGCCAATCGGAGCGGAGCCAGCACAAGAACCGGGCATCGGCTTGGAAGATGCTGCGCGCCCGCTTGGCACGGGCGGAGGAAGAGAAGCGGGAGGCGGAGCAGGCCGAGCGGTATCAGAACAAAGCCCGGGTGGGTTTCGGTTCGCAGATCCGCAATTACTTCCTGCATCCGGACCAGCGGGTCAAGGATGCCCGGACGGGGCATGCGATGGGCAGTTTCCACGCCGTGTTGGGGGGCGATATTCAAGGTTTCCTGGATGCCTACCTGCGTTGGCGGGTAGGCCAAGAGCAGTAGTAAGGCCCCGTGACGTGACCACTTTGCGACGGAACGAGATGACCAGTCACTGCGATGCGATCACGCGGGACGCCGCCTTGGCCTACCTGCTTCAGCGGATCGACTACGAGCGGGCCCCGCGTTTTCCCTACCGCTCGCGCACATTGTGGCTGGAGCGGATGCGACAGCTGCTGGACGGGCTGGATAACCCTCAAAACAGCTATCCGATCGTTCACGTGGCGGGTACCAAGGGGAAAGGGTCGGCGTCGGCCATGATGGCGGCCATTCTTTCGGCTGCCGGCTATCGCACCGGTCTGTACACGTCACCGCATCTGGAGCAGATCGAGGAGCGGATGATGGTGGACGGCCGGCCGTGCTGTGGCAGCGAGTTTGCCGCTTTGATCCGGGACGTGGGTCGGATGGTGGAGCGGTTGGATTCGCGGCCGAGCGAGAACGGCAAGCCACGGCGGGCCACCACCTACTTCGAGATCACGACCGCGGCCGCCCTGCTGCATTTCGCCCGCCGCTCGGTGGACGCTGCGGTGCTCGAGGTGGGACTCGGCGGGCGGCTGGACGCCACGAACGTCTGCCAGCCGGCCGTGACGGCCATCACCAGCATCAGCTTCGATCACTGCCAGCAGTTGGGCAACACGCTGGCGGCGATTGCCGGGGAGAAGGCAGGGATCATCAAGCCGGGGGTACCGATCATTTCCGGAGTGACGGCTGCCGAAGCGGCGGCGGTGATTCGGGACCGGGCCGCGGAGCGGGGCAGCGTGTGCTGGGAGATCGGGCGAGATTTTCAGGTGGACTACCGCGGGATCGAATTGTCTGCCGCCCCACCTTGCGGTCCGGCCCTGGCGTGCAATGCGGCGGGCAGGGCGAGCCAGGCTGCAGAATCGGTTCCCCCGTTGGAACCGCCCGCCCGGCTGCTGACCCGCTTGGATTATCAGGAACCGGCTGCCGGCGGCGCGGGCTATCGGGACCTCGCCTCCGCGTTGCTCGGCCGCCATCAGGCGCTGAATGCCGGCGTGGCGATTTCGGCCATTCATCGTCTGCGGGAGCAAGGCTGGCAAATTTCGGAGTCGGCGATTTGTGACGGGCTGGCAAATCTGTACGTACCGGCGCGGACCGAAGTCCTGCAGCGGACACCTCCGGTGGTGGTCGACGCGGCCCACAATGTGGCCTCAATCCAAGCGCTGCTCGCGGTTCTGGACGAAGCGTTTCCCGACGTTCCCGGGCGGTTGCTGGTGTTTGCCACCAGCCGCGACAAGG
>SLEY01000536.1 GCA_007124535.1 Planctomycetaceae bacterium | reverse complement strand
CCGGGAAAGCGGGCATAAAGAGGTAGCAGCGACCATGAGGCGACGCGTGGTGATTACGGGGGTTGGCGTCATTAACCCGATGGGCCATGACGTCGAAACCATGTGGGACGGACTGAAGGAAGGCAAGTCGGGCGTGGGGTACACCACGATTTTTGACGCCAGCAGCTTTCCTACACGGATTTCGGCCGAGATCAGGGATTGGAACATCGCTCAAGCGGGGGAGGACCCGGAAGTCTGGGCCAAGCGCGGCCGTCACAGCCGCTTTGCCGCCGGAGCAGCCAAGCAGGCGGTTGCGGGTTCCGGTATCCTGGATTCCGGTATCGATCCCACTCGATTGGGCGTGTACCTTGGAAGTGGTGAGGGGAATCAGGACTTTTTTTCGTTCAGCCGGATGATGACTGCCGCTCTGGAAGAGAACGCGCTGAACATTGACCAATTCGTGCGAACGGGTGTGGCGACCCTGCATCCGATGGGTGAATTGGAACAGGAGCCCAGTGTCCCGGCTGGCCACGTCGCCGCCATGTTCAACGCCCAGGGTCCCAATGTAAATTGCTTGACCGCGTGTGCTGCCAGCAACCAAGCCCTGGGCGAGGCGACGGAGATCATCCGCCGCGGCGACGCCGACGCCATGATCTCGGGCGGTACCCACAGCATGATCCACCCCTTTGGTGTTACGGGGTTCAATTTGTTGACCGCCCTCTCGACTCGCAACGACGAACCGCAGCGCGCCTCGCGACCGTTCGATCGGCAACGGGATGGCTTCGTTTTGGGCGAAGGGTCGGGAATGGTAGTTTTGGAGGAGTTGGAGCATGCCCAACGGCGCGGGGCGCCCATTTTCGGCGAGGTGCTCGGATATGGGTCGACCGCCGATGCTTATCGAATCACCGACATCCATCCTGAGGGCCGTGGCGCGATCGGCTGCATGAGCATGGCCATCCGCGATGCCGGACTGAATCCCGAAGACGTGGATTACGTCAACGCGCATGGGACCAGCACCCACGTCAACGATCGCGTCGAATCCACGGCCTGCAACGTGCTTTTTGGACAGGGGGGGCGGCGGGTGCCGGTCTCGAGCACCAAGAGCATGATGGGACATCTAATCGCCGCCGCAGGCGTGACCGAATTGATCGTGTGCCTGCTGGCCATTCGAGACAATGTGTTGCCGCCCACGATCAATTACGAAAACCCGGATCCCGAGTGCGATCTGGACTGCATTCCCAACCAGGCACGTCCCGCGCGTTGTGATCACGCGTTGAACAATAGTTTCGGTTTCGGCGGCCAGAACGTTTCGATCCTGGTGGGTCGGTACCGGGCGTAAGCCGGAAGGCGAACGGCGGGTCGGATGAGATCCGTCCCGCCGTTGCTCGAGTTCATGGGGCTTGTTGAGCCGCTTAGGGCCCGATACTCGGGGGGTTATCGAGCAGGAAATCGCGGGGGCCCCGGAGGGTGTAGTAGGGATAAGCGGTGGCGCCGACCGGAGGCCCCGGCGGGCTGGCCAGCATGGATGGGTGGTGATGTCCGGGGGGGGCGTGCATAGCCGGTGTACTGGGTGCGGTCGGGGCCGCCGAAGCCCGGCGGTGCCCCAACAGGGCTCGGCCCAACACGCCTTCCGCCCCGGCCGAGCAACAGGCTTGGCGGGCAGCATGCCCCTGATGAATGGTTTGCCGGCCATTGCGATGCAGGATTCCGTGAGAACAGCCGGTGTTGCCGAGCAGCAGGGCTGCGGCGGCGAGCAAAATGAATCGCTTCATAGTCTGGGTCCTTCCATCCTGGATGGTCGTAGTATCCACATCATCGGCGCAGAAGAACGTAGAATCCAACAAATCGTCATAAAGAGACCGGTTCGCGCCGTGGGTGCGGGGCGGAAGGGAGGAACCGCATGTTCCAGATAAAAATCTGCGGCGTGACGGACGAGGCGGCTGCGGCCGCATGCGTGGCCGCCGGCGCGGACGCCCTGGGCCTGAATTTCTATCCACCCAGCCCGCGTTTCGTATCGCGGGAAATCGCCTCCCGAATCTGCGGGGCCCTCCCGGAATCGGTCAGGCGGGTCGGTGTATTTGTCAACGCATCGCCGGAGGCAATTATCCAGACCGCCGCCCAGTTGGCACTGGATTGGGTCCAGCTGCACGGGGACGAACCGCCGGAGACGATTGCCCAGCTGCATCCCTGGCCGGTCATCCGAGCTTTCCGGCTGGGAAAGGACGGGCCGGGACCGCTGTTCCAGTATCTGCGGGACTGTGCGCAAGCCGGGCGACGGCCGGATGCCGTGCTGGTCGATGCTTGGCGAGCCGGGGAATACGGAGGTACCGGCCAGCAAGTGGACTGGCAGATCGTAGCTCGGTTGGTGCAGCATCTTGACCCCTTGCCGGTCGTGTTAGCCGGTGGCTTGACACCGCACAACGTCATGGATGCCATCAGGACAGCTCGTCCGAGGGCTGTCGATACCGCCAGTGGCGTGGAGTCCCGACCTGGGGAGAAGGATGCCGAGCGGGTGCGGGATTTTGTGTTCCGAGTTCGCGAGGCATTCGATTCGCTCGAAAAATCCGCACCGGACACCTCCTAGGAGCTAATTCAGTTTGCGTCCGGTTGCTCTGTTTGCCGCGGGTTCCTATCATACCGCTGTTGTCAGTTTTGTCCGCGGGTCCCGGTGGGCTCGTCGGCGCCCGAATCGCACCAGAAGAGAGAGTGGAATCGAGAGGACCATGGCTACCGTTGCTGCTGGAGTGGATTATGTGGTACGTGACATCGAGCTTGCGGAGTTCGGTCGTCGCGAGATCGAGATGGCGGAACATGAGATGCCGGGTTTGATGGCAACTCGCCGCAAGTACGGTCCGGAGAAGCCGCTGGCGGGGGCGCGGATCATGGGCTCGCTGCACATGACGGTGCAGACGGCCGTGTTGATCGAAACGTTGCGCGAGTTGGGTGCGGATGTGCGTTGGGCTTCGTGCAACATTTTTTCCACACAGGACCACGCCGCAGCGGCGATGGCGGCGGCCGGGGTGCCGGTGTTTGCCTTCAAGGGCGAATCGCTGACGGAGTACTGGGAGTTCACCCGCCGGGCGCTGACGTGGCCGGACGGTAGCGGACCCCACCTGATCGTCGACGACGGGGGGGACGCCACGTTGCTGATCCACCGCGGTTACCAGGCGGAGGACAATCCGGCGTTGCTGGACGAACCGACGTCGAACCATGAGTTGAAGATTGTCAATCAGTTGCTTCGCTCGGACCTGGCGGAGGCTCCGGGCTTTTATCACCGGTTGGTCGGCCAGTGGCGTGGTGTTTCCGAGGAGACGACGACGGGGGTTCACCGCCTGTACCAGATGATGGAGCGGGGCGAGTTGTTGGTACCGGCGATCAATGTGAACGATTCGGTGACCAAGTCCAAGTTTGACAACATTTACGGGTGCCGCCATTCGTTGATCGACGGGTTGAACCGGGCCACGGATGTGATGTTGTCCGGCAAGATCGCGATGGTGTGTGGTTTTGGCGATGTGGGCAAGGGCTCTGCCGAATCGTTGACCGGGCAGAAGACTCAGGTCTGGGTGTCGGAAGTCGATCCGATTTGCGCGTTGCAGGCCGCGATGGCCGGTTACAAGGTGACCACGGTGGAGGAGGCGTTGCCGTTCGCGGATATTTACGTGACGGCGACCGGGAATTGCGACGTGATCACGGCCGAGCACATGTCGCGGATGAAGGATCGCGCGGTAGTCTGCAACATCGGTCATTTCGACAACGAGATTCAGGTGGCCGAGTTGAAGACTTGGCCGGGTGTCCGGCATGTGCGGATCAAGCCGCAGTTGGACGCCTTTACGTTCCCCGACGGTCCCACGATTTATCTGTTGGCCGAAGGCCGTCTGGTGAACTTGGGTTGTGCGACGGGCCATCCCAGTTTCGTGATGTCGAACAGTTTCACGAATCAGACGCTGGCCCAGATCGACCTGTGGACCCGGCAGCGGCAAGTGGGCGTTTACGTGCTGGACAAGAAGCTGGACGAGGAGGTGGCCCGCCTGCACTTGGACCATTTGGGGGCGAAGTTGTCGAAACTGACGCCGCAACAGTCCGAGTACTTGGGTATCCCGATCGACGGTCCCTTCAAACCCGATCACTACCGCTATTGAAACCCATGCCAGAAATCCAAGCCTTTCGCGGACTGCGTTACGATCTGGGCCATGTCGGGGCGTTGAGCGATGTGGTCGCGCCGCCCTATGACGTGATTGATGAGCCCTTGCGGGAACAGTTGTACCAGCGCCATCCGGCGAATGTGATCCGTCTGATCCTGAACCGTCCGGAATCGGGGGATGACGCGGAGCACAATCCTTACCAGCGGGCGGCCCGCTTCCTCCGCACATGGCGGAGCGAAGGGGTGTTGCAACGGGACCCCGAGGCGGCCGTGTACGTATACCACCAGGAATTCGAGCATGCGGGCCACTCGCATGTACGGCGGGGGTTCCTGGCCCGGGTCCGTTTGGAGCGGTTCGGCGAAGGCAGGGTTTACCCGCACGAGCAGACGCATGCGGCCGCCAAAGCCGACCGTCTCCGCTTGATCCAGGCCTGCCAGGCTCAGTTGAGTCCGATTTTTGGGCTGTATCCCGACTCGGACAATCTGGCCCAGGAAGTGCTGGAAGACGCGATCCGGGAAAGTGCACCGGTGCAGGCCACCGACCATTTGGGCGGCATCCACCGTCTGTGGCCGGTCACCGACCTGGGCGTGATCGGCGAAGTCAGTTCGCTGCTCAGTCCCCTCCCGCTGTACGTCGCGGACGGGCACCACCGTTACGAGACCGCTTGCAATTACCGCGACCAACTGGCCGCCTCGCGATCGCTCGACCCGAACCATCCGGCGAATTTTATGCT
>SLEY01000678.1 GCA_007124535.1 Planctomycetaceae bacterium | reverse complement strand
GCCCGGGCCGCCGAATCCAAGCGATCGAAGAAGAGCAGAGCCAGCCCCCGTTTCGCGGGGATGGGCGACGTCCGCAATGTCGCTTCCGTAATCAACGCCAACGTCCCTTCCGAACCGACCAGCATTTTCGCCAAGTCGAGTTGGCCGTCTTTGAGTACCCCGTGCAGGTGGTATCCGAAACGATTCAGGACCGTTCGCGGCTGATTCTCGGCAATCACCGTTTCCTCGCGGCGGATCAGTTCTGCGACGCGTCGCACCAGTTCGCCGACGTCTCCACCGCCGATCCGCTCCACCGTGTGCCGTCCCACTTCCATCACCCGCCCGTCGGCCAGCACCACCTGCAAGCTCTCCACATGCTGCCGAGCCGAGCCGTATCGCAGCCAATGGGTTCCGGAGGCATCCAAGGCCAGGACGCTGCCCATCGTCGTCACAGCACGATTGGAGGGATCGGGTCCGAACAATCGGCCGTGTCTGGACAACTGACGATTGAGATGAGCGAGGATCACCCCCGGCTGGACTCGCACGGTTTCGGGTTCCAGCGAGACGATCCGCCGCATTGTGTGCGAAAAATCCAGGACCAGGCCGGGCCCGAGCGAATCGCCGGCCAATCCGGTGCCCGATCCCCGGGCATGTACCGGTATCCCGTTCTCCGCGGCGTATTGAACGCAAGCGCGGACATCAGCAAGTCCGCGGGGTCGGACTACCGCCAAAGGACGTATTTCGTAAATGCTGGCATCGCTCGCATACAACTGCAAGAACTCATGATCGCACAGGACCTGCCCTTCCAGCAGACCTCGCAAATCAGCTTCGACGCGTTCCTGGTCCATGCAGAGTCGGTTTTCGTGAAACGTGGAAAGGAAACGAAAAGCGAGGTTGTAGCCGGAAAGCAGGCGTTTTTCCACCCGCAAACAGGGGAACTGCCGTGGCCGGCGGCGAATGGCCCGCCTTTCTGTGTTGTTCTGGGCTACTCTATCGTTGCGTTGGGCAATCCCCGTGGCAAGGCGGCAGCGGCAATTGTTCTTGCCAATCGCGTGTGTTTCCGTTAATCTTCGTCGCCCGTCTGTCTCCCCTCGAGTGTTGTGGCCCTGAGCTGAAAGTGGAATCGTTGTCCTGTGCCCGTTCTCCGCTGGTGATCGTGCTGCTGCCGCTGGCGATCGCCGCCAGTTGTGCGTCTTTGCCACGTCCAGGGAGCGACGCGAACCTGATCAGCGCCCGGCAATTGTCGTTGCGCGGCGCGGATGCCATTCAGCGCGGGCAATGGACGGAGGCCCGGGTTTTGTTGGCGGAAGCGGTCGAATTATCGCCGACGGACGAGCGGATGCGTAGCCAGTATGCGGAAACGCTTTGGACCTTGGGGCACCGGGAGCAGGCGGTGGAGCAACTGGAATCGGCTGCCCGCCTGTCCGGCGACAATCCGGACCTGCAGGTACGTCTGGGGGAAATGTACCTTGAACAGGGGGCTCTGTCACGGGCTGCCGAGCAGGCCGAGCGAGCGTTGGCCACGGATCGTCGGCGGGCTGGCGCCTGGGCCCTGCGCGGGGACGTGCTTCACCAGCAGGGCATGGCAGAGGCGAGTCTGGCGTGTTACCACCGTGCGCTGAGCTACCAGCCGCATTATCCTCGCGTCCAGTTGGCGATCGCGGAGGCTTACCGTCAGCAGTCGCGTCATCGCCGCGTATTGGCCACGTTACGAAATCTGGCGGATGGCTATTCGGACGGGCGAGTTCCGGACGAAGTGCGTTTTCGCGAGGGGGTGGCCAACAAGGCGCTGGGTCGTTACTCGGCGGCGAACGAAGCGTTCCTGGCGATCGTGCGTGAGGGGGAACCCTGGCCCGACGTTTGGTACGAACTGGCTGAATCCCGCTGGCGGATGGGCGACCCTGCGAACGCCCGGATCGCCGCCGAATCCGCCTTGGCGCTGGCGCCGCATCACGATGCCAGTCTTCGGCTGCTGGAGCAACTGGCTCGCCAGCCGCGCAGTGTGGCCATGTGGCCTCCCGCGACGGACCCTCACTAGAGGTAGGTGGTAGGTGGTACGGGGGCAATTTGCAGGATAGGGGGAAGGGAATTCAATAATATTGGGGCAAGAATACTGGGGCACATATGGGAGGGGTGTGGGGGTGGGCTGGTTTTGGTTTGGTGGGGCGTTTATTTTTGTCGGCCACTTAGTCCTCCTTCAAGCCCCCGGCTGTTCGACCGAGCGTACCTCGACTAAGTGTAGGGGACTAAGTGTAGGGGACTAAGTGTAGGGGACTAAGTGTAGGGGGATTAAGCAAGGTTTCGGGAGCAAGGCTGAACTCGACAAGAGCGTCTACCGTACCGGTGTCAAATTCAGCGACCAGGAGCTTGCGGCTGTGAATAGGAAGCGGTCGCCATGTTTCCGCTCCCGGGCAAGTTGGCCGAGCCGTCTTTCCTTGGACGTCTTCTTGCCCTGGAGGAATTGCCAGTGCGCTCCGGCGTCCGCGGCCACCCGCTTGGCGTGCTGCACCAGACTCTCCAAGAGCTTAGTCGATTCGGGCAACAAGTCCTTGCGCGGTATCCTGAGCTTCTGGTCAACCCATGCATTCACGTGGTAATCTCCTCCAAACGGGAGGTAGCCTTTGAAAATCACCCCATGACCGTGCTTTTCCGTCCGTCGGGCAGGAATGCCCAACCAACGGGGCGATTGAAAACCGGACGGGGTTTCTGGGGCGACCTGCTGACAAAGCTCGGGTGTTCGCTTACAATCGTGTCGCAAAAGAGGACAATCCGCCCGTTTTGTGTCGAAGTTCTGGAGATCTGTCGATGTCCCGGTCCGTGGTACTTGTGGTAGTTTGGTTCGGTCTGACCCATCTGGCGACGCCCCTGCTCGGGCAACAACCACGTTTTTCCGTGACGAACAGCCGTAGTGACCATGTGCACTGGATTGAGCTGTACGACGCCCATAATCGTCGCATCGACCCGCATGACCCGGACGCACCCCCCTATTCGCCGGTGACCACCTGCGGTCGCTGTCACGACCATCGGGCGATCAGCGGGGGGCATCACTTCAACGCCACGTTGAGTGAGGCGGCGGCCGGTCGAGCGAGTGAGCCGTGGGTTTGGACCGACGAGCGGACGGGGACCCAGATCCCGCTGTCCTACCGCGGTTGGGAGGGAACCTACCTACCCGAGGACCTGGGTATCTCGGATTGGGAGTTTGTTTTGAGATTCGGCCGTCATATGCCGGGCGGCGGTCCTGGAACCCGCATGGACACACCGTCGGCGACCGACGATGCCGAGCAGGACGACACGGCGGACGACGCGGAAGACGCCGATTTGGAGCCGGGCCGGTGGCATCTGAGCGGACCGCTGAATATCGATTGTCTGTTTTGCCACAAGCGGGAAGGTGGTTATAGTCCGGAGATTTGGTGGGATCAGATCCAGGACGAGAATTTTGCCTGGGCCCCCACGGCCGCGGCCGGATTGGCGGATGTGGAGGGGCGCGTGGCGGCGCTGCCGGACGATTTCGACCCGGCCACGGCCGAGCCGGACGGCCGGCAACAGTTGCCCCGCACGACATATCAGAATCTGCAGGTCTCGGCGGACAACCGAGTGTTGATCGACATCGTGGGGACGCCGTCCGACGACGCGTGCTACTACTGCCACACGTCCCATCCCGTGGGCGAGCAAGTGGGGCCTTTATGGACCATGGACCAGGACGTTCATTCGCACGCCGGGATGAGTTGTGCGGACTGTCACCGTCATGGGATCGGTCATCACATGGTGCGGGGTTACGAGGGCGAATTGAATCCTTCGGGTGAGCCGGTGGAGTCGTTATCGTGCCGCGGCTGCCATTCGGGTGAGGCGGATTTGGGGGGCCGTTTCGCAGCGCCCCGGGCGATGCACCGGGGGATCCCCGCTTTGCACTTCGACATCATGTCCTGCACCAGTTGCCATTCCGGTCCCCCGCCTGTGGAAGAGGCCGGGCAGATGCACACGGCCCTGGCCCACGGTTTGGGTTTGGAATCGTTGGACTATCTCCCGGAGTTGGCCCCCGGCATCGTCGCTCCGGTAATGAAGCAGGTTGACGGGGTGTTGTATCCCCACCGCGTGGTCTGGCCCGCGTTCTGGGGCTGGATGGCGGGTGACGAGATCATGCCGTTGAATCCGGAAGCGGTCCACGACGCCTTGCGGCGGGTGCTGCGAGTTCGCCGCGGTCAGACGCTGATGGGCACGCTGACCGATGTCCGCTTGACTCCGGACGAACGAACTCAGTTATTGGGCGAAGAACGGGCGCAGGCGCCGGAGGACGAGTTGACGGAGGACGAGTTGGACGCGCTGGACGAACTGCTGGCCAGCAAGGCTTTGGAAGAATGGCGAGAGAAACTGGTGGAAGCCCTGGAGACCTTGGAGGAACTGGCGCCCGAGGACAGTCAACCGATTTTTGTTTCGGGGGGGAAGGTCTATCGGCGGCAAGATGACGGCGCGGTCGCGTCTTTTTCGCATCCGGCGGCGGAACCCTATGCGTGGAAGATGGGCCACGATGTGCGACCTGCGATGTGGTCGACCGGAGTGCGGGGATGTGCCGATTGCCATTCCTTTGACGCCCCCATTTTCGACGGCCAGGTGACGGCGATCAGCACGGTGCCGGACGAAGAGCCGGTTCGTGCGACGATGCGGCAGATCGCCGGTTATGATCGCTGGATGCACGAGGCCTGGAATCTTTCCTTCCCGGGTCGGCCGTTATTCAAGTACGGCGGTTTTTTCGCCATGGCTGTTGTTGGACTGGTCCTGCTGGCTTATGCGATGGCAGGTCTGCAGGGTGTGGCCGGTATCCTCCGCCGCTGGTAATTCGTCGCGAAAACGAGGCGGGAGCCGCCGGAGGCGACACCTGCCCGATCGG
>SLEY01000127.1 GCA_007124535.1 Planctomycetaceae bacterium | reverse complement strand
GCCCAGCGTTTGCGCAAGGCCCATTCGGCGCCGAGCAGTCCGACAAACACGAGGAGCAACCCCCAAGCGTCGCCCGAGGTGTCCGCCAACTGCCAACGCGTTTGAACCTCGATCTCCAGTTCCGGCGGCCGATCTCGCAGCTCTTCCAGCAATGACGGCAATTCTTCGGGGGCGATCAAGCGTCCCCCGGCCTCCTGGGTCACGGCGGACAGGCGGGCCAGTTGACCGTGATCGGCAGCCGGATTGGCCAGTTCGACGTCATGATCAAAAACCAGGAACTCGCCCTGCGCGCTGCCGATCGGCTCGCCCTCCTGTTCACCCGAAATCTCGATCACATATTCGCCCGGTTCCGTGACCGCGTCGATCGCGCCACGCCACTGCTCCGCGTCTCGCACCAAGCGCAACGGTCGGCGGTCCCCGTCCGGCCCGATCAGTTGGGCCTCCAGAACCGCTTGCTCCAGGGGGGCCCCCGAAGGGGACCGGGCGCCGGCCAGAAACGTGACCCGACCGCCCGGATAATAACGCCGCTGAGCCAGCTGGATCCATACCTCGTTCTGTTCCAAATCATCCCGCCGCACCAGCCACAAAATCATTTGCCGCCAGAACCGCTGGTGAGCCCCCTGATGACCCAGCATCCACCAGCGCCAAGTCGAATCGGCTGCCATCGCTGCCACCCGACCGCGACCCGGCTCGCCCACCACCAGTAACGGTTCGCCCTCATCCGACTCGGCGATCACCATCGTCCCCGCGGCATCTTTGACGCCGGTAAACCGGTTGGCGCCCGTCAACGGAGGCAATCGCTCCCACACACTCGCGTTCTGCTGGTTATCGGCCAGGCGGACGATCGGATGATCGCGAATCGGCCGCATGCTCAGCGGGCCCGGCACGTGCAGGTCCTCCCGGATCGGCGCGTCGAAATCCTGACGTTCGAAGCGATCCATCAGGATCGGCATGACATCTGCCAAGGGGGTATCACGGTACCCTCCCGGGCCAAAGCTGTGATAGCCGCCCAGCAGCACCAAGCCTTTTCCCGCTTCGACCGCCTCCGCCAGCAGCTGCAAATTGGTTTCGCCCAGGGCCGTCGAGTCCAGATCGCCCAACAGGAACACGTCGTAGCGAGCGTCCGTCAACCGTTCCTCCAGATCGACCGGCCAACGGTCGCGCAACCGCGGGTCCAGCCAAAGGTAATCCAATTCGATATCTGCGGAGTCCGCCAGCGATTGGCGCAAGAACCGAGACTCCGAACGCAACGTGCCTTCCAAATACAGCACCCGCAGCCCCCCCTCCAAAACGCGCAGGTAGGCACTCAACTGGTTGTTCTCCGTCACCAACTCGCCCGGTTGCTCCGCAGCCCGCATCGTCAAGCGGTAGCGGCCGGAAACCGGAGGGATATAACGCAGTTCGACCGGCACCCGTTGGTCGTCTTCCGTGGCGGTCACTTCCACCGGACCCACCACCCGGCTCTCGCCATCCGGCTTGGTCACTTCCAACTCAACCGGGATCGGTCGATTGACATATCCGCGGACGCGAACTGCCGCCCGAACCGGCAGTTCATTCTTGACGAACACGGTGTACTGATCGGGCAAGTTCTCGACAGCCACGTCCCGCGCCTGGGCAACGTCACCTACCGCACCAAAGGGGACCGTGAACAGAGGATAACCCAAACGGGCTAACTCGCGACTCACTTGCTGGATCTCCACTTCTGGATGGAATGCCGTTTGAACTCCATCCCCCATCATGATCACCCCGGCTACGGGTTTGCCCAACTCCTGCTGCAGCGCTCGATGAAGGTTGGTGCCCAAATCTGTCTGGTCACCCTCGGGACTCTCCGGCAACTCCAGTTCTCCCGCGGAGAAATCGATCGGATGCAGTTCCCGATCGTAGCCGTAGATCCGCACCTCCATGTCCTGGGCCAATTCGCGCAGGATGGGGGTCGCACGGGTGAGCGCTGTCTGCTGCTCCTGCCACCGCGAGATTCCTTGGCTGGCTCCCGGAAGCTGCATGCTGCGGCTTTGATCCACCAGCAGGATCAGCACCTCCGTCGGAGCCCGGAACTCCGTTCGGACTCGCGCCGGCCGCAGCATGGCCAACAAGATCAGCCCGATCACCAGCAGTCGCAGCCCGATCAGCAGCCGTTTGCCGCCGGCGCCGGCGCGTCCAAAACCGGGCTGGATCAGCAGCAGCAGGCCCAGCACCGCCGCCACGGCCGCGACCAGGACATAGCTGTTCCCCACAGGCTCAAGGTACCAGTAAGACACGGCACAAACTCGTCAGCCTCCCCACGCGGGATTCAGGCCAGTTCTTTATCGTACAGACGATAGGTCTTGGTGATGTGGGCGCCGCCGCGCTTCAGCGACTGGTACGACAAATGGTTGCTTTCCAGCACCCAAGAAAACTCGGCCTCCTGAATCCCCCATTTCAGTACGTCCGGCACCAAGCGGGCCAATAACACCAAACCAATCCCCCACTTTTGATATTCCGGGACGACATTGGTACTGATCAAACGGATACGTCGGATCGCTTTCTTGTTCCACAACAACCGGAGGAAACCGAAGGGAAACAAGCGGCCATCCGCCTTACGGATCCGGGGGTTATAATCCAAAAGGGCAAAAACTGCACCGACCATCTGACCGTCGACTTCGGCAGCGGTTGTCATTTCCGGAACGATCAGATGCTTCAGCCCCGCACTCATGTGTTCCACTTCGCGTTCCGAAAGGGGAACGAATCCCCAGGTGCCCACCAGTGAACGATTATAGACATCCAGGAACTTGCGGACCTCTTCATTGAATCGCGAGCGATCCAGACGGCGGACGTGAACACCGAAACGGCGTATCGACTCGTCTGCTACAAAGGCCAGTTTTTTGTCGAGCTTTTCGAGCATACCGACATGCCCCCAGAATGCGTACATATTCTGTGTATTCAGAAAGCCCGCCGCCTCGACCAACCGCTCGTAGTAGGGCGGGTTATAAGTCATCATGAAGAATGGCGAACTATCAAAGCCATCGACCAGCAGGCCGCACTCGTAGTTCATCGAGGGGTTGACCGGCCCTCGGATCGAGGTCATACCCCGCTGTTTCAGCCAGTCGCCAGCGGCTTCCAGCAGAGCCCGGGCCACTTCCGTATCGTCGACGGATTCGAAGAAACCGAAAAACCCTCGTTTTTCTTCGTATCTGTCGTTATGAGCCGGATTGAGGATGGCCGCCACCCGCCCGCACGGCTGGCCGTTCCGGTAAGCCACGAAGGTCTGGATTTCCGCGTAATCGTAAAACGGGTGCGGCTTGTAGTTCAATAATTCCAACTGATTTCGCCGCAGGGGGGGAATCCAGTACGGGTCCCCCTGATATAAGGTCCAAGGAAGATAAAAAAAGTGGCGCTTCTCTCTCCGCGTCTGCACCGCGGTAACGATAACTTCAGGCATCGGCTTATGCCCTGGCCAAGTACCGGACCAGGATTCGGGCTAAAGGTTAAGACGGAAAAGCGACGAACTCCAGGCAAAAGGGACAAACGCCGCCAAACAACGCTCCCGGCGGAGCACGAGGTTGCCATGACCGGTAATCCTACAACGATTCCAGCGCCGATAACACACCGAATTGCCGCGGATCTCACCAAACCGGTGTTGGTGACCGGGGCAACGGGGTTGGTCGGTAATAATCTGGTTCGCTGCCTGTTGGATCAAGGCCAGTCGGTTCGGGTGCTGGTACGAACGGGCGCAGACGCTCGTCCCTTAGAGGGTTTGAATGTGGAAGCGGTCCGGGGCGACGTGCGGGATCGAGCGGCTGTCGAACGCGCTTGTGAGGGGGTGCACGCGGTCCTGCATGCCGCGGCCCTGATCCATCTGGGCTGGACGCAACGCGAGCGGGCGAGGGAAATCAATGTCCAGGGCACGCGACACTTGGTCGAGGCCACCCGCCGCATCGGAGCGCGCATGGTGCATGTATCCAGCGTCGATGCGCTGGGAGCGGGGTCGGTGGACCGCCCTGCCGATGAAGAGAACTATTCCCATGAAAAGGTTCCCTGCACCTACGTGCTGACCAAACGCGAGTCGGATCAGGTGGTACGCCAGGGCGTTCGCGAAGGTTTGGACGCGGTGATTGTGCATCCCGGTTTCATGTTGGGACCTTGGGATTGGAAACCCTCGTCGGGCCGAATGCTGTTGGCGGTCGCCCAGCAGTTTACGCCCGTAGCCCCCCCGGGTGGGTGTACTGTGTGTGACATTCGCGACGTAGCCCGCGGGATCTTGGCCGCGTGGCAGTCGGGCAGAACCGGGCGCAGCTATATCCTGGGAGGCGATAACCTGCGTTATCTCGAACTCTGGAAGCTGTTCGCCGCAGTCACCGGGGCATCCGCTCCCTCGTTCCGCGTGGGACCTTTGATGCGATACGCCGCCGGACTTTGGGGGGACCTGCGAACGCGCATCTCCGGCCGCGAACCCGACGTGAACTCGGCCGCGATCGCCATGTCTTGCCAGTACCACTATTACAGTAGCGCCCGCGCTCAAACGGAACTGGACTATCGCTGCCGGCCAGTACGTGAATCCGTCCAGGATGCCTGGCAATGGTTCCGAAGGTTCGGCTACGCCTGACATGCTCCCCCGGAAACGATTCCCGCCGAAATCAAGGAATCGGAGACTCGGCGGTGGGAACCGGTTCGCCGTTTGCAATGTGAGGCTGGGGCGGAAAACACCAGCCGTCCGAATCGCAACGGCTTTGGTGGTTGTCATGGGTCCGGGTCGGCGAGAGAAATTCACCGGCAACTCCAGCCGATGAACTTGTCCAGTTCGCATCTTCTTCGCAACTGCCAGGAGACTCGCCCTATGGATGGTTCCGGTGTCGTCGAAGTCTTGTTTGCCGATTTGAAGACGCTG